>CALCPC010000245.1 GCA_937900975.1 uncultured Paracoccaceae bacterium | reverse complement strand
GCATCGTCCTCGATGGCGGCGGTATCGCGCTCCCGTTCCTGCATAAAGTGACCGAAATCAACATGCGCACGACGCAACTTGAGATTGCGCGCGTCGGCCCGAAATCCGTGATCACCCGCGACAGGCTGCGCGTCGATGCGGGCGCGGAATTCTACGTGCGGGTCGCGGCGACGGAGGACGGCGTGGCGACCGCGGCCCAAGCGCTTGGCGCCAAGACCTTCCGCGCGGGCGATTTGGCCGACACGCTCGAAGGCAAGCTTGTCGACGCGATGCTGTCGGTCGCGGCCGGCTTCACGCTCGACGCGCTCCAAGATGAGCGTGCGCGCTACACGTCGGAGGTGCGCGCGATGCTCGACACCGACTTGGCGCAAAACGGCCTGGTCCTCGAAAGCGTTTCGTTGACACGGCTTGACCAGACACCCTTTGCTGCGCTGGACGAAAACAACGCTTTCAACGCGCTCGGAATGCGGCGACTGGCCGAAATCATCGCCACCAACCGGCGAGAGCGGGCCGAGATCGAGGCGGCGGCGGAGGTTTCGGTGCGGGCAAGTGAGCTTGACGCGATCAAGCGCAAGCTGGCGCTGTCCGAGGAAGAGGAGCAAGCGGTGATCGCGCAGCGCCAGGGGATCGAGCTGGCCCGCGCCCGGTCGGACGCCGAAATCGCCGAAGAACAGGCCGCGTCCGAGCGGCGCCGTGAGGCGGCCCGCATCGCGCGGGAGCGGGAAGTGCGCGAGGCGCAGCTTGCCGCCGATCTCGCCACCGAAAGCGCCGCAGCCGAGAAGGTTGTGAAACTGGCCGCCAAGCGCATCGAGCAAGCCATCGCCGAGGCCGAGGCGCAAGGCGCCCGCGCGCGGGAGGTTGAGGCCGAGGAAAAGGTTCTGACCGCCAAGGAAACCGCCATGGCCGAGCGCGACCGGGCGCTGGCGCTGATCCGCGCGCGCGAGGCGGCGGAGGTGGACAACACCCGCGTGGCCAGCGAAGCGGGCACGATCCTATCCATGGCCGAGGCGGAGGCGAACGCGCTTCGGGCCAGCGCGGCCGCCGCGCGGGAGGATTTGCTTGCGCGCGCCGAAGGCCAGGCCAAGATGATTGCCGCGGAGAACGCACAAACGCCTGAGGTTATTGCGAAAAAACTGACCGAGGCACGGCTTGCCACGCTTCCCGCCGTGGTCGAGGCGATGGTCCGACCGGCGGAAAAAATCGAAACCATCCGCATCAACCACATCACCGGGATGGGTGGCGGGACGGCAGCCGGCGAAAGCTCTGGCGACGGATCCGCGATCAACCAGGCCGTGGACGGCGTTTTGAAAATGGCGCTGCAACTTCCCGCTGTTCGCAAATTGGGTGAGGAGGTGGGGCTGAACGTCTCCGATGGGCTTGCCGGCCTCGAAGCGCCGCTGCGGGTGCCCGAAGATCCCGAAAAGCGCGATCCCTAAGGGCCGTCCGGGTCCCGCGCACCCAGGCCAAACACGCACCCGCCGAGATCCAATCAAAAAAAGCACAACAGGAGCATCGCATGACCCCCACCCGCCGCCGCTTTATTCAGGCAGCCTCCGCGCTTGCTTTGGCCGCCCCCGCCACCATCGGACGGGCCCAAAGCGACACGATCAAGTTTGTCTCGATCCTCGATCAGTCCGGCGGGCTGGACATCTATGGCAAGCCGATGGTCGACGCGACGCGCATGGCGATTGAAGAGATCAACGCGGCCGGCGGTTTGAATGGGGTGGAGGTGGAGCTTAAGCTTTACGATCCGCAATCGACGATCCAGTTTTACACGCAATTCGCAACACAGGCCGCGGCCGGCGACCGGGCGGATGTGGTTCACGCCGGCATCACCTCCGCCAGCCGGGAGGCGATCCGGCCAACCTTTTCGCGGTTTGAGACGCTTTACTTCTACAACACGCTGTATGAAGGCGGGGTCTGCGATCTCAACACCTTCTGCACCGGCTCGACGCCCGCACAGACTGTCGAAAAGCTTGTGCCCTACACGATGAACAAATGGGGCAAGAAGGTGTATGTGGTGGCCGCCGACTACAACTATGGCCAGATCACCGCGCAATGGGTGCAGAAATACGTCAAGGACAATGGCGGTGAGACGGTGGAGGTGGAGTTCTTCCCCCTCGACGTCACGAATTTTGGCCCAACGATCCAAAAGATCCAGCAGGCCGCCCCCGACATGGTGATGTCGGCGCTGGTGGGCGGCGCGCATGTCTCGTTCTACCGCCAATACGCGGCAGCGGGCATGAACGCGAACATCCCCATCGCCTCCACCACCTTCGGCGTCGGCAATGAGCATAAGCTGATTTCTGGGTCCGAGGGCGACGGGATGATCTGCGCGTATTCCTATTTCGAAGAGATCGCGAGCAGCGAGAACGCCGATATCGTGGCCCGTTTCAGGGCCTTCATGGGCGACGGTGCGCCGACGTTGAACGAGCTTGCCGCGCGCTCTTATGAAGGTGCATGGCTGTGGGCGGAGGCTGTGAAAACCGCCGGCACCGCGGATCGGATGGCGGTGATCGAGGCGCTGCGCGGCGGGCTTGGGATCCTTGGCCCCTCTGGCCGCGTTCAGATTGAGCCGAAAACAAATCACGCGCTTCAAAACGTCTATCTGGCGGAGCTTAAGGACCAGTCGTTCAACATTGTTGAAACCTATGAGGCGCAGCCGCCGACCGACACGCTGTTGGTCTGCGATCTCGAAGCGGATCCCGGCCAGTCTGTGTTCAAGTTTGAAAACGGGCTGGCTGCCGCTGGGATCGAGCTTTAACCCTTGGACCTCGTCGCCGCCCTTGGGCTTCAGGTCGTCTACGGGATTGCAAACCTCGCGCTGATCAGCCTGGGGCTTGCGATCATCTTCGGCATGATGCGGGTGATAAACCTCGCGCATGGGGAGTTTCTGATGCTGGGCGGCTACACGGTGGTCGTCTCCACCAATGCGGGCGTCAACATCTGGTTTGCGATGTAGGAGCTGGACCCGCTTGATGTCGGGTAGATCGGCGTCATTGTCGAGCGGCTGTTGCGCCGGTGGCTTTACGGGCGGATGGGCGACC
>CALCPC010000244.1 GCA_937900975.1 uncultured Paracoccaceae bacterium | reverse complement strand
CCCTTGTGACGGGGACGCTGCGCAATCACCCGCAGGCATTCGTTCAGGGTGAGATTTTCAGCCAAAAGATCGAGAACCACCTGCGGCCGCCCTACCGGGCCGTCGCCGATTTGAAGATGCGCGATGAGGCGCCGGTGAAATTCGCGCAACAAACGTTTGAGTTTGCGCCAGAGGGGGAGCGTTGGCGCGGCTATAAGCATTTCCGCCAGCAGTCGATCCCGGCCTGCGATTGGCTTTTGTCCAGCCGCAGCGTCATCAAGCTGATTTTGGAGCGTCGGAACAGGCTGGCGATGTATTCGTCGCGCAAGCTGACCAAAACAACGAATGTTTGGGGCTTGGCCGGCGAAACGCCGCCCGAAAAGCTTGAGGAATTGCGCGCCGCGCGCGCTTCGTTCGACCCCGAGGCGTTCAAGAAGTTCGTCAAGGACATCGACCGGACTTACCGCTACTACCGCAACCGCGCGCAGGGGCGCATCCTGACCCTATCCTACGACCGCCTGAACACGGGCCAGTTGGAAGAGGCCGTCGATTTCCTGGGCCTCGATCAAGTGGAACTGCCCCCCGGCAAGGCCAAGCTTTACGGCGACGACATCATCGCGCGGTTCGAGGAAGAGGACCACGACACGATCCGTGCGACGCTCGCCGAGCTGGGGCGCGAGGATTGGGCGGTCGAGGAGGCGTAGCCGCCCGTCAAAAGCGGTGGAGCCGCCGCTGGTCAGTGCCGGTGCCGCCCGGGCGAGCCCACATCGAAAAAGCGCGCAAGTCGCGCCCTCTGCGGGGGATTTGAGCACGCCTGCTGCCGCGCGGCGGACAGGAGCGGGCACGCGGGTCTTCTAGCGGGACGCGACGCCGCCCGTCTCAATCCCGCTGAGCCCGAAGCAAGCGGGCGCGCCGATCAATCCAACGCTGCGCCCCTTCGCCAAACGGAACGGTGTTTTTCCGCCCGTCCGCAAAGCCCGTGGGGTGCCAGGTCTCACCATAGCCCGTGAGATTTGGGTTGTTGCGCTGGGATCAAGACAGCAGCACAAAGCGCGCTCGGCTAAAAACGCCGCGTCCGGGATCCATTCTTCGGGCCATCGCCCGCCCGCCCCGGGGCCCCAAAGCGTTTAAAACGTGGAAAAACCTGGATCCCATAACGCCGTTTATAATCAGAGACTTCCTCGCGCTATTGGATGCTCGATGTCCCTGGTCTGTTCCGCAATGCCTTCGGCTCAAAGACTGTCCTAAACCCGTGGCAAGCCCGAAGGCAGGGACCCGGTCGGCGCGCTGCACGCGCCGGTTTGTCCGTCCCGGCCCGCGGCAACGCCGACCCTCGCAAACGGTGCCTTAGGCGCTGACATCCACCACAACACGGCCGCGGATTTTGCCAGCCAGGATATCGGCGCCGAGCGCCGGCAGCTCCGCCAAGGTGGCGGGCTGGATCATCGCTTCGAGCTTCTCCATCGGCAGATCGGAGGCGATCCGCTCCCACGCGCGCAGCCGGCCGGGCGTTGGTTTCATCACGCTGTCGATGCCCAACAGGTTTACCCCGCGCAGAAGAAACGGGATGACGGTGGCGGGCAACTGCGGACCGCCGGCAAGGCCAACAGCGGCGACCGAGCCACCGTATTGCATTTGCCCCAGAACCCGCGCCAGCATCGCGCCGCCCACAGCATCCACACAGCCCGACCACATCTCTTTCTCAAGCGGTCGCTTCACCGTTTCGTTGATCTCTTCGCGGGCGACGATGGTGCTGGCACCAAGGCCCTTTAGATATTCTGCCGTCTCGGGCCGGCCGGTGACGGCTGCGACCTCATGACCAAGCTGGGCCAGGATCGCCGTCGCGACCGAGCCGACGCCGCCTGCCGCACCGGTGACCAGAACCGGCCCACCACCGGGCTTGAGCCCGTGATCCTCCAGCGCGATCACGGCCAGCATCGCGGTGAAACCAGCGGTGCCAACCGCCATCGCTTGGCGCGTGGTCAGGCCCGCGGGCAGCGGCACCAGCCAATCGGCCTTCACCCGCGCCTTTTCAGCGTACCCGCCCCAATGCACCTCACCCACGCGCCATCCCGTCAGCACGACTTTGTCGCCGGGCGCAAAGCGGGCATCCGCGCTGCTTTCAACGGTGCCGGCGAAATCGATGCCGGGGACATGGGGGTAGGTGCGGACCAAACCGCCGCCAGGGCCGATGCAAAGACCATCCTTATAATTGACGGTCGAATACTCCACCGCGACAGTGACGTCGCCCTCCGGCAGCGCCGCTGCGTCGATCTCCTGCACGGCGGCGGCGGTTTTGCCGTCCTCGCCCTTTTCGACCACCAATGCCCTAAAGCCCATCGCGCCCTCCCATTTAACCGGCGGGCCAGACCCTCGCAGAGATCGTGGCCGTGTCAATAACGCACTGGTCCGAAACCCGGTTTCGCGTCATCCGCGCAGCCAAGTGACCGCTGGGCGGCGGAAAAGCAGCCATGCCGGGATAAGCGCCATGACCGCGCCCAGGATCAAAAGCCCGCCCAGCAGCAAAAGCTCTGCCCCGCCGATGGTGGGCGAGATCGGGATCCCCGCCTCAGCCGCCAAGCGCGCCGAGATTGTCCGTGCCACCCCGATGCCAAGCCCAAGGCCAAGCAGGGCCCCGCACGCAATCAGCCCCATCACGTAGCACCACATCACAGCGATCACATAAACCCGCGTCGCGCCAAGCGCGCGGAGGACCGCAAGCCGGGTGCGGTAAAGCTGCATCAGCGCCATCACGCCGGTCAGGATCGCAGCCACCACCAGCGCTTGGGTCGCCAGCGACAAAAGTCCCATCAAGCTGCGCACATCGCCCAGCAGCGCGTAAAGCTCCACCAAGACTTCGGCCGGAAAAAAGGCCGTTGTTTCCGCGGTGCGGTATTGCTGGCGCAACCCATAGGCCGCGATCAGGCTGTCGGCGACAACAACGAAGGCCGGAACACCCGGAAGGCTGGCCGGGTCCCAGGGCGGGCCAATCTGGTCAGAGCCTGGGGGGTGGCCGGTCGTCAGATTGTGGGCCAGCCAACTGAACTCTATCGGGACCAGGATCGCACGGTCCCAGGCCGTGCCCGTGGGCGGCATCCGCCCGACCGCCGTGATGCTGCCATGCGAGCCTTCGTTGATCGCGCCCAGCCCGTGTGCCACGGCAATCTGATGGCCGATGGGATGGGGCACCGCCGACCCAAGCACAGCCTCCACATCGCTTTCAAACATCCGCCCCTCAAGCGGGATGCCGTCTGCCATATGCTCCAAAAGCGGTGCGATGGTGCCGACAATGGGCAGGCCCTGGTAATTGTCCCCAAAGGCCAGCGGCGCAACCAGCCGCGCGCGCGGCTCGCTTAAGATCCGAAGCGAGATCTCGGGCGGCACCAGCGGCACGGCGCTTGGGCGCAGATAGACGACGTTCATCAGCAGATCGGTTTGAGAGCCGGGCGCCGCGATCACGATGTCGAACGGGTCGGCGGCGCGTGCAGACCCTTCGCGCAGCGCCCGCTCTTGGCTGGTGATGGCGATGCCCAGCGCCGTGGCAATCGCGATCAGCAGCAAAAACAGCACGCTGGTCCCGCCATTGGCGCGGGCAAAGGCCCAGGCGATCGGAAAAGGGTTCACGCCGGCGCTCCTTGCACCAGCTGTCCGTGATCCAGGACCAGGACATGGTCCGCGGCGGCGATCAGATCGGGGTCATGGGAGACAGCCAAAACCAGCCGCCCGTCCCTGGCAAGCTTTCGAAACCCATCGATGACGCGGGCGCCGGCCGCCCGGTCAAGACTTGCGGTCGGCTCATCGGCCAGAATGATCGGCGGATCGAACATCAACGCCCGCGCAAGCGCGACCCGCTGCTGCTCCCCCCGCGATAGCGCGCGGAGCCTGGGGCGGTCGCCGGGCACCCCAAGCTCCTCCAAAAGAGAAGCGGCCCGCGCGCGGCTCGGCCCGGCGAAAAACGCCCCGAACCAGACCGGCACCAGAACATTGTCGAGCGGCGACAATTCGTCGATCAAGTGGAAACTCTGAAACACCAGACCAACGGCCCCCCGCCGCCAGCGGTCGCGGGCGGGTTCAGGCAAGGCTGTGATCTCGGTCTCACCCCAGCGGATCGTGCCGCGGTCGAGCGTTTGCAGCCCGGACAGCGCGAACAGCAGCGTGGATTTGCCGGAACCCGAAGGCCCGGTCAGCACCGTCAGGGCGCCAGGCTCTGCCGTCAGCGTCGGGATGTTCAGCACTTCGAACGGCCGCCCGCCTGACCCTGTCAACGTCAGGCCAAGCCCCGTGGCCGTCAGGGTCATGCCCGGCCGTATTTGGCGTCAATCAACCGGACCCGCGACAGAAAGCCAAAATCCGTATCCATGTAATCGCCCAATTCCAACCGGCCGGTCGCGTAAATCGGCCAACTATAGGGCACGACCCGAAGCTTGCGGCGGGCATAGATCGCAAGAATGTCCTCCGGCCACTGGGCGGAGGTTTCACACAGCGGACACACCGCCATCGGTATCTCGGTCAACACAAAGAAATTGGTGTCGGCCTTCAGGGGCGGCGCCATAAAGCCGTCGACGCGCACCGAACGCCCCGCCAGCGACAATGCCAGGTCGGAAAAGCTTCGATCCGGGTTGTAAAGACTGGGCATCGAGACGGGTTCGCGGGCCCCGACGGCAGACACGGTAAGCGTTGCCATCGCGGTGGACATCACAAAACTGCGTCGGTTCATCGCAAGCCCTCCCTCGGCCCAAGTCTAGTAAGAGCCCCGCCAAAAGAAAAGCTGCGGGCGGTCATCGCGCCGTTCACGGACTTGTGAAAGAGCCCCCTTTGCAGGCGCGCCGGACAGCGACGGTGCGCCGCGGCCAAGGCGCGGACCGACCCTTCTTAACTGCTCCAGTTCTCGGGCCGGCCGGTTTCGCGCTGCGGGCCAAGTCTCCCCGGCCCCGTTCGCCTCAGCGCTCAGCCTCCGATTTGCTTTCGGCCTTTGCGCGCACCCGGGCGGCGGTGTCGCCGAATTCTTTCTTCAAGGCTTTCGCGCGTTCGGCCATCGGCGCGAACAGCGCCGCATCGTCAAGCTTTCGGTCGGCTTTCTCCAGAAAGGCGACCGCGTTGTCCAGCCGGCCATGCGCCTGCGCTGCCCGCGCGCGCTGGTGTTCGGTTTGCGCCCGCGCGATGTGCAATTCCGCGTTCAACCGCTGCACGACATAGCGCATCACCGGGCCGATGTCGCAGGTGTCGAGCAGATCGACGGTGCCAACCTCGGGATAGCGCGACCAGTCGGGCGTCAGATCCTCGGCCGTGATGCTGGGCCAAGCGGCGGCGATGGCCGCGTTCCCCGCGACGAAACGCGCGTGCAGTTCTTGCGCGAAATCGCGGCTTAGCGTCAGCGATTCCTCCATCGGCAGATCGTCGAAAAAGATCGTGCGGTTGGGGTTCACCACACCCTCAGATTGGAAGACATGAAGATCGAGGATGTTTGAAAACGCCACCGCGCGGTAATCCAGACCCTGGTTGCTGCGCGGCAGCGTGACGTAGTCGTCGCGCTTCAGCTTAAAATAGGATCGAAAAAACGCGACGATGTTGGGCTGTCGGCGGAACGGGATCGGCAGAACACGCTCGGCCCCGAACGGACCCGCCCAGCGTTGTAAAAGCCCGAGATAGTTGAAATAATGCACCGCCGGATCGACCCATTCGAACCGCCGCCGGTTCACTTTCATCCCGACCCGCGCCTCGGTCGAGGCCAGCGACAGCACAGCGTCGATCTGCGGGCGGAGGACGCAGATCACCTCGATATCGTCGAAAAGGCGCTTCACCTCCTCCGCGACGCGGTCGACCATCTCCTGGCTGTAAAGCCGGCTTTGCAGATGTTCGTTGGAAATCAGAAAAACCCGCGCGCCGGCGTCCGAGGCTGCGCGCACCTCCTCGGCCAGTGCATGCCGCGTACGCTCGACAAAGGCTGCGTGCTGTTCGGGCGAATGGATGCCGAACCGATAGAACCCATCCTCGGGGTCGTCGCCTTTGCGCGCCATGACCGCAAGCGCGCGGTTGTCGGGAAGCCCCAGCGCCTCACACGGCCAGATCCCCTCACCGATCAGGGCCTCGCGGTTGCGGATCACCCACCGCTGAAGCGAGGTCGTGCCGGTTTTCTCGGTACCGATATGCAGGACGAGTTTCATTGCTGGTTTCAGCCGCGCTCAGTGCGTCCAAGCGGTTTTACGTGTATAAGCGAAGTTGTCGCCATATCCGCCGGGGCGGATCCGATGCCGGCGCTTGTTCGGTATGTCGAGGCGAAAAGCAATGGCGTTACGCTCCGCATAGGCGATCGCGGCCTCTTTCGTCTCAAACGACAACCGAACCTGCGCCTGGGTGTCGCCCGATCCTGTCCAACCCATCAAGGGATCCACGACGCGCGGTTCGGAACGCGTGAACTCCAGGAGCCATTCGCGCGTCTTGGCGTCGCCCGACTGCATCGCAGTCTTCGCGGGTTGATAGATCCTTGCAAGCATTCAGCGACTCCCTAGCTCAGCCCCGGTTATCACGAAAGGCGCCCGAGTTGGCAAGTGGACAAGGAAGGGCGCCGTGATGCGGGGGGGATGAAGCAGAAGTCGCCAACCGAAAAAAAAGAAGTGAGGGGGGGGGTGGGTGGTTGCACCCGGTTGGCGACCGTCTTGCTGCTTGCCCTTAAGGTGTACCGTTTCGTGTCAGTAACCACAACGCTTTCTTTCTTCAAAAGAGAAGCATTATCACAAACTTCAACCATAGGTGTTAACACATTCGAAATCATTACATAAAGAACCAGTGGTTAACCCTCTTCGAATCGTCTGCGCCAGAGCGCGCATGGACGCCGCCCCAAAACCCCCGATATAGAAGGGTATGACCCAGGAAACCGCCCCCCTTTCCACCAAGGACCGCAGCAAAGTCGTCAAGCTTGAGGGCGGCCGGCGGTTTGAGATGCAGACAGAGTTCGAACCGGCCGGCGATCAGCCCACAGCCATCGCCGATCTTGTCGAAAGCATCCGCAGCGCCGAACAAAACCAAGTGCTGCTCGGCGCAACCGGCACCGGCAAAACCTTTACCATGGCCAAGGTGATCGAAACGACGCAGCGTCCGGGCGTGATCCTAGCGCCGAACAAAACCTTGGCAGCCCAGCTTTATGGTGAGTTCAAAAGCTTCTTCCCCAACAACGCCGTCGAGTATTTCGTCAGCTATTACGACTACTATCAGCCAGAGGCGTATGTGCCGCGCTCTGACACGTATATCGAGAAAGAAGCGCAGATAAACGAGCAGATCGACCGGATGCGCCACTCTGCCACCCGCGCGCTTTTGGAGCGCGACGACGTGATCATCGTGGCCTCCGTCTCGTGCATCTACGGCATCGGCTCGGTCGAGACCTACACCGCGATGACGCAGGAATTGCGCGCCGGTGAGGCTTATAACCAACGCCAGATCATGGCCGAACTGGTCACGCAGCAATACCGGCGCAACGACCAGGGATTTCAACGCGGCGCCTTCCGGGTGCGCGGCGACAGTTTGGAGGTTTGGCCCGCGCATCTTGAGGACCGCGGCTGGCGGTTCAGCTTTTTCGGCGATGAGCTTGAATCGATTACGGAATTCGACACGCTCACCGGCCAAAAAACCGACATGCTGGCGAAAGTGCGGATCTACGCCAACTCCCACTACGTCACGCCGCGCCCGACGCTGCAGCAGGCGATGAAGGGCATCAAAGCGGAGTTGAAGATCCGCCTCGACCAGCTTGTCGCCGACGGGCGCCTCTTAGAGGCGCAGCGGTTAGAGCAGCGCACGACCTTTGATCTGGAGATGATCGAGGCGACGGGCGCCTGCAATGGGATCGAGAATTACTCCCGGTATCTCACCGGCCGCGCACCGGGGGAGCCGCCGCCGACGCTTTTTGAATACATCCCCGACAACGCCATCGTTTTTGCCGATGAAAGCCATGTCTCGGTGCCGCAGATCGGCGGCATGTATAAGGGCGATTACCGGCGGAAATTCACGCTGGCCGAGCACGGGTTCCGCCTGCCGTCCTGTATGGACAACCGCCCGCTGAAGTTTGAGGAATGGGACGCGATGCGCCCGCAATCCGTCTTCGTTTCGGCCACCCCCGCGGCGTGGGAGTTGGAGCAATCGGGCGGTGTCTTCGCCGAGCAGGTGATCCGCCCCACCGGCCTTCTCGACCCCGTGGTTGAGGTGCGCCCGATTGAGAGCCAGGTTGACGACCTCCTCGACGAAATCCGCCGCGTGGCCAAGGCCGGTCTGCGGGTTCTGGCCACCGTTTTGACCAAGCGCATGGCCGAGGATTTGACCGACTACCTCCATGAACAGGGCGTGCGCGTGCGCTACATGCATTCCGACATCGACACCATCGAGCGGATCGAGATCTTGCGCGACTTACGCCTTGGCGCCTTTGACGTGCTGGTCGGCATCAACCTTCTGCGCGAGGGGTTGGACATTCCCGAATGCGGTCTGGTGGCGATTTTGGACGCCGATAAGGAGGGGTTCTTGCGGTCCGAGACGTCGCTGGTCCAGACCATCGGGCGCGCGGCCCGAAACGCCGATGGGCGGGTGATCATGTATGGCGACAAGGTCACAGGCTCGATGGAGCGGGCAATCGGTGAGACCAATCGCCGCCGCGCCAAGCAGATCGCCTACAACGAAGAACACGGCATCACCCCCGAGACGGTGCGCAAAAACATCTCCGACGTGCTGGAGGGGACGTTCAAGGGCGACACCGACATGTCCCGCGTGACCGCCAAGATCGACAAACCGATGGTGGGCGCAAACCTGTCGGTGCATCTCGACGCGCTCCGCGCCGACATGCGCAAAGCTGCCGAAAACCTAGAGTTTGAGGAGGCCGCCCGGCTTCGGGACGAAATCAAGCGCTTGGAAGAAACCGACCTTCTGGTCGCCGACGACCCGATGGCGCGGCAGTCCGCCGTGGAAGCGGCGGTCGAGAAAGCGGCCAAAGAGGCCGGCCGCTCCACCGCCGGGCGCCCGGGCCAACGCGGCGGCAATGTGCGCCGGCGACGGAAGGGATGAGGCGGGTGCAACGCGATCCTGGCTTTGACTTGGCGCGCTTTCGGGGATGTGTGGCTTTCGGTGATCACAGGCGCACCATGGCATCGGGCATGGGCCTTTGGGATGCTGCGATGTGCCGGCTGAACGCTGTGCGGCGGCGCGAAGCGGTCGGGTATGGCAAGCGCATTGGCCGCGAGCGGGGCACCATTGCGCCCACGCGCCGTGCTGTCGCTCAGTCGCGAAACCCGGCGGGCGCATGGTCATGGTCGTGTCGCGGACCTGGCCGGGATTTTCAGTGTCGCTTGCGGCGATCTATGGTGCGGCTTTGATCAGTGGTGCCAGATTTCCAATGAACAGGGTGCGCCGATGCTAGCCCGCAACGCCGCGGTGACCGCATTGGTTGCCAGTCTTTTTTCCGGGATGGGATGGCAAGCCCACGCCTGGCAATTTTCGACGCGCGCCCCGCTTTGCCTGCTTGTCCATGAGGAGGCTCTAGGCCGGGTGATCGTTTCTTACGATACGCTGGCGGGGATCTACGCGATCAGCGTGCAGCGCTCCACGGCGACCTGGACGGAGGCGCCGGTCTTCTCGATGCGGTTTGAGGGGGAGCGGGGCCTGACCATCTCGACCGACCGCCATCGCCTCAACCCGGGACAATCGGAGGTCAGCGTCACGGACACGGGCTTTGGCAATGTGCTGAACGGGCTGGAATTCAACCGCCGCGCCACGGCGCTTCTTGGCGACCAGGCGGTGGGCTTCGACCTCTCTGGTGCTGCGGAGGGGGTGCAAGCCTTTCGGGCGTGCACAACGGCCCCGGCCGTTTAGAGGCCCCGCGCGGACGCCGGGGCCGAGGCCGCCGCAGCGCGCAATCCGCTTGCAGCCGCTTCCCCCCGCCACTACCGTCCGCGGCACAGCAAAATGGGGGGTATCGTGACCGTCAGACAGGACTTCGCCGACACCGGTGGCAACACGCCCCTTATCCGCCTGCGCAAAGTTTCCGAACGCACCGGCTGCGAGATCCTCGGCAAGGCGGAGTTTCTGAACCCCGGCCAGTCGGTCAAGGACCGCGCCGCGCTGAGCATTATCCAACACGCTGTAAAGGCCGGCGACCTTAAGCCCGGCGGGATGATTGTGGAGGGGACAGCCGGGAACACGGGGATTGGCCTTGCGCTGGTTGGCGCGTCGATGGGCTTTCGCACCATCGTCGTGATCCCCGAGACCCAGTCCCAGGAAAAAAAGGACATGATCCGCATCGCGGGGGCGGAGTTGGTGGAGGTGCCGGCGGTGCCCTACAAGAACCCAAACAATTACGTCAAATACTCTGCCCGCCTCGCCGCCCGGATGGCCGAAACCCTCCCCGAAGGCGCGATTTGGGCCAACCAGTTCGACAACACCGCCAACCGCCAAGCCCATATCGACACGACGGCGCCTGAGATCTGGGATCAAACCGGCGGCCGGGTCGATGGCTTTATCTGTGCGTGCGGCTCTGGTGGGACATTGGCCGGCGTTGCCACGGGGCTGCGCGCCAAAAACCGGGATATCCAGATCGGGCTCGCCGATCCTGGCGGCTCCGCCCTTTACGGTTTCTTTGCCGAGGGCGCTTTGAAGGCGGAAGGCAACTCAATCTCGGAAGGGATCGGCCAAGGGCGGATCACCGCCAATCTGGACGGTCTTGCCACCGATCACGCCTACCGGATCCCCGATGAGGAGGCGCTGCCGCTGATCTACGACCTGCTGGAGGACGAGGGGCTTTGCCTTGGCGCATCCTCAGGCGTCAACATAGCGGGGGCTGTCCGTCTTGCCCGCGATCTCGGCCCGGGCAAAACGATTGTCACGATCCTCTGTGATTATGGCACTCGGTATCAGTCAAAGATCTACAACGCAGACTTCTTGCGTTCCAAAAATCTCCCTGTCCCCCGCTTTCTGTCGCGCGAAAGCGCATCCCTCCCCCAGGTTTTCGAGGACGCGGGGTAACCTGGGGCTGCGCCTGTC
>CALCPC010000243.1 GCA_937900975.1 uncultured Paracoccaceae bacterium | reverse complement strand
GGCTGCTGCGCGAAAGACCCCGTGGAGCGCTGCTCGTGCCCCAGCGGATCGCAGCCGAGGGCACGACGCCGTCCAAAGCGGCCGCACAACGGCGCTGGCCCGTATCAAGCGCCGCGATCAATCGTTTCCTCATGTCCATGGAAAGCGGTCTGCCCGTTGCTGACCCCTATATCTGCGCCGGGGCCAGGGCTTCAGACCTTAGCAGGCCTGGAAAGCCCCAATCGATCCAGGCCGAAGGGGAAACGCCCTAAAGAATGTGGACGACGCTCTTGGTTTCGGGCGCTGGGCGTAGACAGTTGAGTGGGACGCTGCAGACGGTGTGGACCCGGGCGCCGCTGCCGCCGCTGACCTGAACCTCGCCGCCGAGGTCTTGGACCAGGCGTTCGAGCAGGCTGCGGCCGGCGCGGGCGGCGCGTTCGGCCAAAAGCGGCCGGGCGGTTTCAGCGGTAAGCCGCACGGTCAGGATGTCGTCGAACTCAGTTGCCGAAAGGTCGAGGCTGGTGCCCGGCGTCGCGGCTGCGGTATGGGACGCCACGAGACACCAGAGAAGCCGCCGCAACGCCGGTGACGCCCCCAGAATTTCGTCCGGGAGCGCCCAGTTGCGCACCCTCAGCGCAAGGCCCCGGTCGCCGAGAAAGGCCGAAATTTGCGCCAACGTGCCCGGCAGTGCCGCCGCCCCTCTATCGCCCTGGAGGGCAAGGAGGCCCGAGAGCGCGAACTGCCCGTCCATCCCCGGCGGCAATTCGCCCGCGCGCAGCGCGGTCAAGGCCGGGCCCGTCAATGTATCCTCCAACAAGGCGCGGATGTGGCTGTCGGCGCGACCCAACCCGCTGGCGTCGTCCGGCATGCGCACCGGGCGGTCCTCCTCGACCGGGAGGTCGCGGAAAAGCGTCATCACAGCGCCATCGGGCAGCGTCGAAAAGCGCCCCTCCCGCTGGCCGCCGCCGGCGACCGGGATGCGCGCAGTCCAGGCGTTGCGCCGACCGGAACTGCGGACAAAGGCGCGCAGCCGCTCCCACACGGCATCGGCTTGCGAGGTTTCGGCCATCAGGCGCGTCAGCGTGGCGATATCCATCGGCCGCAGCAAAGCCAGCCCGTCGACGCCCCACATCTCCTCAAACGCGGCGTTGGCAAAGACCAAGGCGCCAGCCGTGTCAAAGACCGCGACACCGTCGACCAGACTGTCAAGCGTGGTCTGGCTGATCTCAATCTCCTGACGGTAGCGGCGTTCGAGGCGGACAAGCTTGGAGATATCCTCAAACAAAAAGACCACGCTGCCCTCGCCATGATGGCGCGCGGTGATCCGGAACGTCTGGCCAGAGGTCAGCGCCCAATCCTCCTGCAAAGACTGGACGCCGCCCGGGCGTCCGATGCGCAGGATCCTGTCGCGCCACAGCGGGAAATCGCGCGTCTCGGGGACCCGGCGGTTCTGGCGGAGCGCGTCGAGAAAGGCCCGCAGGCTGGGCCGCCGGGCCAGCGCCACGGGGTCAAGGTCGAGAAGCACGCACAGCGCGGGATTGAACATGATCAGGTGCTGGTGGCCATCAAAGACAGCAAGCCCTGTGCCGAGATGCGCGAATGTGTCGGCAAGCGTGTTCATAAAGTGGCTTAGCGCGCCTTCGGCAGCCATTTCGGCATCCGCTTCAAGCGCCGCGATCAGCGTGCCATCGTCGCGCCGGGCCTTTAGGCATCGATACCAAAGCGGCGCATCGCCGGTGGCCGCGGTAAGCGCTATGGGATCGGCGCCATCCACCTCCAAAAGCCGATGCACGGCGGCGGCGGCCAACCGCTGGCGCGTTAAGACCTCAAAGGCGCGGTTGGTCCAGCGGGGGACGCCATCGGGCCCCAACTCGGCCAACGCGACAGGCGCCGTCGCGAGACGGTCATCGGCCGTTCTGAGGGCCCGGCGCAGCCGCTCAATTTCTGCCCGCGCGGCATGTAGGGCCGCGATATCGGGGGAGGACCGCGCCAGCGTCAGCTCTGCCACCAAACCCGACAGACGCCCCGAAAGACGGATTTGCGCCCGCCCCGGCGGTGCCGCAAGCAGATCGAAGGGTTCCCCAACCGACAAAAGCCGGGTCAAAGCCTGCGCGACCGAGCCCGCCTCGGCGCCGAAGCAGTCCGCCAAGGCGCCCCGGGTATGGGGCACAGCGCCGAGCGCGGAGCGCAACCGCATCGGTTCTGTCACAGAAAGCGTATCATCGGGGTCGAGATGCAGGAGCAGCGCATCCCCGCCGGTCCCGAGGCGTTGCAGAAGCCTGGCCACAGAAAAGCCCGCCAGCCCTGCCACGGCAAGGGCCAGCGCAAGGGTCGCGCCGTGATCGGCCAAAACCCCGTTAAGGTCGGGACCGAAGAGGGCGAAACCGTCAATGAGGGCCGTGGTCGGCGTCATGCGGGCATGTCCCTTTTATCGTCCCACAGACTACCGGGCGCCCCTTAACGATGAGTTAACCTTGGCTAAGATTCTTCTAACGTTTTGTTCTCGCCCAATGGGCCGCGAGAGATATCGCGCGAGACGTCCAGCGCGCCGCGGGGCCAGATCGCCTCAACAATTGCGCCGGTTGGCCGCGCGGCCCGGGCGTTGCCGGGCGCCGCGC
>CALCPC010000242.1 GCA_937900975.1 uncultured Paracoccaceae bacterium | reverse complement strand
TCGGCAGGACTATGCTGCCACGCCTTCGGCAGGACTATGCTGCCACGCCTTCGGCGTGAGACTGGCGCCCAAGCCGCAGCCATGATACCCGTCCGCGACGCCACATCCGGATTTCGAGCGCCATGGCCGCACCCAAACCAGAAGCCCCGATCCGCACCGTTGCGCCCAACACATGGGCGTTTCTGCGAGAACCGATGATAGCGCCCACCGGGTTCCGCGAATACGATGCCCGCTGGCGCTACCCGGAGGACATCAACCTCGCCGGGCTGACCGCCCTCGGGCTTGGGCTCGGCACGCAGATCCAGGCGGCGGGGGGGCGGGCCTGCGTCCTCGGCCATGATTACCGCGCCTATGCCCCGGCGGTCGCACAGGCCGTCACGCTGGGTCTGATGCGCGCGGGCATCACCGTCCACGATATCGGGCCCGCGCTCTCGCCCATGGCCTATTTCGCGCGCGACCATCTTGGCATCGGCCCCGTCGCGATGGTGACCGCCAGCCACAACCCCAACGGCTGGACCGGCGTCAAAATGGGGCTCGCCCCGCCTCTCACCCATGGCCCGGCCGAGATGGCGGTGTTGCGCGACATGGTGCTGGCGGGGGAGTGGGTTGAGCGTCCGGGCGGCGCCTGGCGGCGCGAAGACGGGGTCGAGGCGGCTTATCTCGACGACCTGGCCGGCGACACGGCGCTGTCGCGCCCGCTGAAAATCGTGGTCGCCACCGGCAACGGCACCGCCGGGCGCTTTGCGCCGGCGCTGCTCGCCCGGCTCGGCGCCGAGGTCGTGGCGCTCAACACAGAGCTCGACTACACCTTCCCCCGCTACAACCCCAACCCCGAAGCGATGGAGATGCTCCACGACATGGCCGCGGCCGTGCGCGAAAGCGGCGCCGACCTCGCGCTTGGGTTCGACGGCGATGGCGACCGCTGCGGCGTGGTCGACGACCAGGGCCAGGAGATTTTCGCCGATAAGATGGGCGTTCTGCTGGCCCGCGACATTGCCCGCCACCACCCGGAGGCGCGGTTTCTGGCGGATGTGAAATCGACCGGGCTTTATGCCACCGACCCCACGTTAAAAGCGCTTGGCGCAGAGACCGCTTATTGGAAGACCGGCCACAGCCATATGAAGGCACGGCTGGCCGAGACCGGCGGGCTTGCGGGGTTCGAAAAGTCGGGCCACTTCTTTTTCGGTCCACCCTTGGGGCGGGGCTACGATTGCGGGCTGCGCGCGGCGGTAGAGATCTGTCGGCTGCTCGACCGCAATCCCGGCCGGCCCTTGTCGGCGCTTTACGCCGACTTGCCGCAGACCTGGACCACGCCGACGCTGTCGCCGGCCTGCGCGGATACCGAGAAATACCGCGTGCTTGAGCGGATCGTGGCCCGGCTGACCGCGCTGGCCGCCGCCGGCGGCGCGCTGGCCGGGCACAAGATCCGCAACATCGTCACGGTCAACGGCGCGCGGGTGGAGCTTGAGGGCGGCGCATGGGCGCTGGTGCGCGCCTCGTCCAACACGCCCAACCTGGTGGTTGTTTGCGAAAGCAGCGAAAGCGCGGCCGATCTGCGCGCGATTTTCACAGCCCTCGACACGCTGATCCGCGAAGAGCCCGAGATCGGCGCCTACGATCAGACGTTTTGAACCCCCGGGGCGGGTGCGGTCCGCCACGGATCCCGGTGCAATCGGCGCGGGACGGGCACTCGCGCCAGAGGCGCGGGACGGGTGCTGGCGCCAGAGGCGCGGGACGGGTGCTGGCGCCGAGGACATCGGCCCTCGGACCGCTGGCCCATTCGTTCACTGGCCCGTCCGACCACCGCCGCGGCAGGCCATAAAAGGCTGGCGTGGCTCATGTCTTTGCAAAAACGCTCCGCAAGTCATCGGACCCGCGATTTTCGGGCGCATGTCCGCAGACAACCCGCCCTTAAAATCAGCAAAGCGCTGATTTTAAGGGCGTTTTCCGATGGCGCTTGGTTCGGCTTGAACGGAAAATGCCCTAGATCTGCTATTGGCCCGGGCAGGGTGACGGTTTCTGCCTTAGAGCGCGCGCCATTGATGCGCAGGGCCGGCGCCCTGCTGTGGCCGTGGCGGCGGCGCCCTCCAGGGGTGGGGTCAAGCAACGGATCGGGGGCGGTGCGCTGGATGGGGGGGTCGGGACGCCTGCCCCCACGGCGGGGGGGAGGCGGCCCGCGGGGGCGGGGGGGGGGGCGGGGGGGGGGGGGGGGGGGGGGGGGGGGGGGGGGGCGGGGGCGGGGG
>CALCPC010000241.1 GCA_937900975.1 uncultured Paracoccaceae bacterium | reverse complement strand
CGATGCTTGACGCGACCGATTACACGCCGCGGCTGAAGGACGGCTACCGCAGCACGATCCGCCCTGCGATGCAGGAGGAGTTCGGGTATAAGAACGCGATGATGATCCCCCGGCTTGAGAAAATCGTTCTCAACATGGGTGTGGGGGAGGCTGTGGCCGACTCCAAAAAGATCCGCTCCGCCCATGATGATTTGATGGCCATCGCCGGCCAAAAACCGGTGATCACAAAGGCTAAGAAGTCCATCGCGGGCTTTAAGGTGCGAGAGCAGATGCCGCTGGGCGTTAAGGTTACGCTGCGCGGCGACCGGATGTTTGAGTTCATGGATCGCCTCATCACCATCGCCATGCCCCGGGTCCGCGACTTTCGCGGCGTCAGCGCCAAAAGCTTTGACGGGCGCGGCAATTACGCGATGGGTCTGAAGGAGCATATCGTGTTCCCCGAGATCGAATACGACAAGGTCGATCAGATTTGGGGCATGGATATCGTGATTTGCACAACGGCAGAAACCGATGCGGAGGCGAAGAGCCTTCTCAAAGGGTTCAACATGCCGTTCATGGCGTAAGCGCGGAGAGACGAGATGGCAAAAGTCAGCATGGTCGAACGCCAGAAGAAGCGCGAGCGTCTGGTGAAAAAACACGCCGCCAAACGGGCGGAACTGAAGGAAAAGCTCGCCAAGGGCACCGATCTGGAACTGCGCGAGCGTGTGCAGCTTTCCATGCGGCTTGCAAAGCTGCCCCGCAACTCCAGCCCCACGCGGCTGAACAACCGGTGCCAGGTGTCCGGCCGGCCGAAGGCGTATTATCGCAAGCTTCGGATGAGCCGGATCGCGCTGCGCGATCTGGCCAGCAAGGGAGAGATCCCCGGCATGGTCAAGTCGAGCTGGTGAGGAGGACGAGATGGCAGTAAACGATCCCATCGGCGACATGCTCACCCGCATCCGCAATGCGCAGATGCTGCACACGGCGACCGTATCGACCCCTCATTCGAAGCTGCGGGCCTGGGTGCTCGACGTGCTGAAGGACGAGGGTTACATCCGCGGCTACGAAAAATCCGTCGATGCCAAGGGCCACCCGGCGCTTGAGATCGGCCTCAAATACTATGAGGGGGAGGCGGTTATTCGAGAGCTGAAGCGCGTCTCGACCCCCGGACGCCGCGTCTATGCCGGCGTGAAGGATATTCCGCAGGTGCGCCAAGGTCTTGGCGTTGCCATCGTCTCGACGCCGAAGGGCGTTATGTCGGATGCACGGGCCCGCGAAGCCAATGTTGGCGGCGCAGTGCTCTGCACGATTTTCTGAGGGGTTGGCGATGTCACGAATTGGAAAAAAGCCTGTGGAACTGCCCAGCGGTGTGACGGCCACAATCTCTGGCCAGTCGATCGAGGTGAAGGGTCCGAAGGGCGTGCGCAGTTTTCAAGCCACCGACGACGTGGATCTGGTGCTGGAGGAGGGCGCAGGCTCGGTCAAGCCGCGCGGTCTTTCAAAACGCGCGCGCCAGCAATGGGGCATGTCCCGCAGCCAGGTCGCCAATTGCGTCCAAGGTGTCACCGAGGGTTTCAAGAAAGAGCTTGAGATCCAGGGCGTCGGCTACCGCGCGGCGGTGCAGGGCACTGTGTTGAAACTGTCGCTCGGCTACTCTCACGACGTGGATTTCGCAATCCCGGACGATGTGAAGATCACGGCCCCGAAACCGACGGAGATTGTGGTCGAGGGCATCGATCAGCAGATCGTCGGCCAGGTTGCCGCCAAGATCCGAGAGTGGCGCAGCCCCGAACCCTATAAAGGCAAGGGCATCCGCTATAAGGGCGAATTCATCTTCCGCAAGGAAGGGAAGAAGAAGTAGGGGCGCAGAGAGATGGCACAAAGCAAGCGAGAGCTGTTCCAAAAGCGCCGTCAGCGCGTGCGGAGCAAATTACGGAAAATGGCCGCCGGCCGTCTTCGGTTGAGCGTTCATCGTTCGTCCAAGAACATCTCGGTCCAGGTGATCGACGATGCCAAGGGCGTGACGCTGGCCGCGGCCTCGACGCTGGAGCCCAAGCTTGGGCTTCAAGGCAAGAACAACATCGAAGCCGCGACCAAGGTCGGCGCCGAGATTGCTGAGCGCGCTAAGGCCGCCGGCGTCGAGGAGGTCTATTTCGACCGCGGCGGGTTCCTCTTTCACGGTAAGGTAAAGGCTTTGGCCGACGCCGCGCGTGAAGGTGGGCTGAAGTTTTAGGAGGGGCGTATGGCCAGAGACGACAACCGCCGGGGTGGTCGCGACCGCGACGAGGCCCCGGAATTCCAAGACCGGCTGGTGGCGATCAACCGCGTGTCGAAGACGGTGAAGGGCGGCAAGCGCTTCGGGTTCGCGG
>CALCPC010000240.1 GCA_937900975.1 uncultured Paracoccaceae bacterium | reverse complement strand
GGTTGAGATCGACTGCGCCGACGCCGGAACGGCACGCGTGCGCATTTCGGCCAATATCGCCGTGGCCGTTACCTGCGCCCCCATAAGCCCGGAGTTCAGACCAATCTCACCGCCGGACAGAAACGCCGGCAGCCCGCCGTTCAGCCGCTCATCCGTCACGCGGGCCACTTGCCGCTCCGCCAGGCCGGCGAGCGTTAGGACGGCCACAGACAAGGCATCGGAGGCAAGCGCGATCTGGCTGCCCATGAAGTTACCGCCATGGAGCGCCGGGGCAGCGCCAGGCGGAAAGATTGGGTTGTCGGTGGCGGACTGTAACTCTCGCGTCGTCACATCCTTGTGCCAGGCAATCGTGTCGAGCGCCGCGCCGATCACCTGTGGCGCACAGCGAAGCGGGTAGGCGTCTTGGGCAATACCCGCCTCGGTCGCGCGAAGGCCGGGGGCAAGGCGCCGGTCGGCTATTCGGCCCCGGTCGCGCCGCATCGAACCCGCGGTTAGTTGAGCCAGTCGTTCGGTCGCGGCGCTTTGGCCCGGATGCGGACGAACTTTCGCGAAGGCCGGATCCCACGCCTCCTCGCGTGCGGCCATCACCTCGCCCAACCCAGCGGTTAGGATCAGCGACCAGTCCGAAAGCCGCGTGGCGCGATCCATGTTGAGAAGGGCTGTACCCGTCATCGCCGACGTCCCATTGACGAGCGCAAGACCGTCGCGCGCGCGCAGGCTTAACGGCGCGCAACCCAGGTCATCGAAGACCTGCGCGGCCGGGACCGTGGCGCCCGAACGCTCCAAAAACGGGGCCCGCGCCTGGAGGCAAAGCGCAAGATGGGCAAGGGGCGTCAGATCGCCCGAAGCGCCGACCGTTCCGCGTGTCGGGATCATCGGCGCGAACCGGGAATTGAGCAGCGCAACCAGAAGGTCGATCAACGCCTCGGACGCCCCCGAAACACCCTGCAGGATCGACAAAAGCCGTGCCAAAACAATGGCCCGCGCTGTTTTCCACTCAAACGGATCGCCGACGCCGCTGGCAAGATGGTGGATAAGATTTTGCTGCAAGCGGACGATGTCTTCGCCGGGCACCAGCCGGTTGGCGAGCGGTCCGAACCCGGTTGTCAGACCATAGACCAACCGCTCCTCCGAGATGGTTTTAGCCATGCGGGAATGGGCGGCGCGGCACGCTTCGCGCGCGTCCGGGCAAAGCGACGCGCGTGCGCTGCCCGTGGCAAGAGCCACCGCATCCTCTGGCGCAAGATCTGGTCGCAAGAGAAGGCTGTCATCAACACGCGAGGCGTCAGGCATAGAGGGCCTCGACGTTCGCAAAAAACGTAGTGTCGCGCGCGCGATCCAAGGCTAAATGCCGGCGCAACCCTTTGGGCCGAGGGCCAATATTGACGCCCGGGGACCCGTGCGGTGCTGCACGTTTGCTGCGATGCCGAAACGTCTGTCTTCTGCCGCGGACAAAGCATGGCGCGGCGCTGCTTGGATCGGCGGGGCCATTTAGGCCCCGTGAACGCGATCCTCGGTCGCTGAACGTGCCGATCACCTGTCGACTGCAAGGTGACCAAATCTGAGCCCGCGTCGTCGCGTCGATGCAAGGCAGCGCCCATATGTTTTGGCAGGGCCAAATGGGTCGCCAACCGACCTTACAAGAAACTAACGCGCGCTCCCATATGGCTCTACGGGCCTTGGCCCGCGCCTGACTTCCATCGGGATCTTCCCGACTGCGAACCATTCGCATCCACCCAGTTGACAACCACCGGTACAAAGATGCCGTCAAAAACCGGTTTCCGCCGACACCGCCCGATCCCGTCGGCGGACACGCAGGCGCGAATCGGTCGAAGCCACGTAAACTTGGCACGTGATGGCCAGATCCAGGGGCGCTCGCGAGCCTTTGATGTCCCACGCATTTTTCTCCGACGCAGCGTCCACATTGCGCCTCAACCGGGTTTGGGGCGCGTACCGGTTTCCGCTGCTGCGCGCACTCCCGCTTGTTCGAAGCGACAGCGACCGGCTTCCACCCGCAATGACGTATTTCCAGCAGAGCGACCCCAGCGTGTTTGCGCAAACCCCTTCCAAAACCCGCCCAAACAGGCGCGGGACGGTGAGCCAGGTCGGCTGGCGGGGGATCTTTGCACCGCGCAACCACAGGACGGACCCTTTCTGTGCAACACAGTTTCATCGGCGGAGGGACGATACGGGGCAAGGGACGCCGAACCCCCAGCCAAAGACCAGCGGCGCTAAACCCGGCGACAGAGATACCGCCGGCCGGGAATTACGACCATCGGACCGAGCGCTTTGACCTTGTCGCCGGCAGAGCCGCTTCAGGCGGTGCCGGTTTCGGCAGCGGTTCCCTG
>CALCPC010000239.1 GCA_937900975.1 uncultured Paracoccaceae bacterium | reverse complement strand
CGTTGCCGTTCAAAACGGCGGGCTCCTGGCCGGTCAGGACGACGAGGGGGATCGAAGCCATCAGCGCGCCGGTCAACCCGGTCACAGCGTTTGTCGCCCCGGGGCCAGAGGTGACCAGAACGACCCCCGGTTTGCCGGTGGCCCGCGCATATCCCTCTGCTGCGTGGACCGCGCCCTGCTCGTGCCGGACCAAGATGTGGCGGATATCCTGTTGCTGAAAGATCTCATCATAGATGGGAAGCACTGCGCCGCCGGGATAGCCGAAGATCGTGTCTACACCCTGATCCCTCAGCGCTTTGACGACGATCTGCGCGCCGGTCATTTGCTGCGTCATGGCATTTTCCTCCGTTTGCCAGCGGCCGATTGGCCATAAAAAAAGCCCCGGTGAGGGGCCTGTGCACGAGCGTCCGTTCCGAAGGCGTCTACCTCCGACGGGGCCCGTGCTTGCGAATAAGTACGACGGTTTTGGTCATAGATCCGGTGTAGGCCGCGCGCGCCGGATCGTCAATCGCCAATCGCATCTTTTTCTGTCCGAAAGTTCCGCCCATTTGCGCGAATGTTTCACAGATGGCCCCTCCAGCGCAGTTTTCGGAGCGCTGTCCCGGCGCAGACCCCTCTGTTTTTTTGTCGAATTTGCTGTTTTGTTTTCACGGTAGCCATGCGATAGGCTGCCGGCCACCAAAGGTTTGCAGTCAAGCAGCCAAAAACAAAAGAGAACCAACAGCGAGGATACCATGGATCGCAGATCCTTCCTGACGACATCCGCCCTCGGCGGCGCCACGGCAACACTGGCCGCCCCGGCCATCGCGCAAGGCAACCGCACACTGACCATGGTCACGACTTGGGGTCGCGGCCTTGCCGGCGTGCACGACAGCGCGCAGCGCGTTGCCGACATGATCACCGAAATGTCGGGCGGCAGCCTGACCGTCGACCTCAAAGCCGCCAACGAACTGGTCGGCGCGTTCGAGGTGTTTGACGCGGTGACCTCTGGCCAGGCGGATATGTATCACGGCGCCGATTATTACTTCGTCAACCAGCATCCCGCCTATGCGATGTTCACCGCCATCCCGTTTGGCATGACCGCGCAAGAGCTGGTGAACTGGTACTATCACGGCGACGGCATGGACGCGCATGACGAGCTGGGCCAGATCTTCGGACTGAAGTCCTTCCTTGCCGGCAACACCGGCGCACAGGCTGGCGGCTGGTTCCGCTCGGAAGTGTCGGGGCCCGAGGATTTCAACGGGCTGAAATTCCGCATGCCGGGGCTCGGCGGCAAGGCGCTGGGCTATCTCGGCGCCTCTGTCCAGAACCTACCGGGTGGGGAGGTCTATCAAGCCTTGGCCTCCGGCGCCATCGACGGGACGGAGTGGATTGGCCCCTGGGCTGACGAGAAAGCCGGGTTTCAGGAGATCACCAAAATCTACTACGCCGCCGGTTTCCATGAGCCCGGCGCTGGCCTGACACTTGCCACCAACCGCGAGGTTTTCGAAAGCCTCAGCCCCGCGCACCAGCGCATTATCGAGATCGCGGCGGGGGAGTGTCACCAGTGGAACCTGTCGCAGTTCCTGTCTGAAAACGGCACGGCGCTGCAACGCCTGATCTCTGGCGGTGTAACGGTTCGGGAGTTCCCCGACAGCGTTTGGGATGCCTTCGGTGAGGCGAGCCGCCAAGTCTATGACGAGAACATGGGCGACGACATTTTCGCGCGGATGTTTGAAAGCGTCCAAGCCTCGATGCGCGCCTCGGCCGGCTGGATCAGCCGCTCGCAAGGCGCTTACGTCGCCCAACGCACCCGCGTTCTCGGCTAACCGTTCGGATCCCGGCCCAGGGCCGGGATCCAACCCGGGGGGGCGCGCGATGCTCGACGGTCTTCGCTGGCTTG
>CALCPC010000238.1 GCA_937900975.1 uncultured Paracoccaceae bacterium | reverse complement strand
AGATGGCAAGCCGTTGGGACGGCTGCCCACCCTAGGTCAGGCAAGCGACGCGCACGGTGTTTGAGCCATGCCCGCCGCACTGCAAGACGCGGATCCGCTGAGCCGGGCTATGACGGCAATGGGTCCCGTTGGGCTTTGGCGGACAGGGGCATTGAGCACCGCTTTCTTGGCCGGAAAAACCGCAAGGACCCCAACGCGTTCGACAAGCCGCGACACCTTGTCGAGCGCATGTTCGGACGCCTGAAGGGCTGGCGCCGGAACGCGCTGCGCTCTGACCGGTGCGCGCACGCTGTCCTGTCAGCACTCTCCATCGCTGCGAGCGTAGTCTTTTGGCTATGTGTCTTGAGCCGAGACCGGGGGGCCGATGTCGGCGGGGATTGGGCATTCATAGGGGTCTTTGGACAGGGCTTTGCGATGCGCGTCGCGCGCGGCCTGAAGCGTCGCGGGGCTTTCGATCAGCGACGCCGCAACCGTGGCCATCGCCTTGGCCGCCAGAACCATGCCCTTATGCGCGGCGGGCGCTTTGCCTTGCGCGGTCAATTGCCAGGTGTGAAAGGGCGTGCCGATAGCACAGGTTGCAACGCGGGCCTGCACCGTTGGCACCGCCCAACTGACATCGCCGACATCGGTGGATCCCTCACCGCCCGCGGGCGGGGTGTCGAGCGGGGCGACAAGCGTCGACAGCACCTCCTCTGGATCCGGGGTCAGGCCGAGAACGGCGTAGGAGGCTGCGATATCCTCCTCTGTCAGCGTCGCGCGCATGGCAGTGGCGAAGGATCTATCGTCGCTGTCCCAACTGGGTGGGCCAAGGCGCTCAAGGCTGGTTTGCATCGCCTCCTCCAACGGGCGATTGCCAAGGAGGTTCGAGACGGCCGTGTGCACCCGCGCGGTGACGCGCGTGCCGGTCATCAGCGCGGCGCCATCGGCGATGGCGCGGACCCGCGCGACCAGATCGCGCAATCCTTTGAGGTCGCGCGCGCGCACAAGCTGGCGCACCGTCGCCTCGGCCGGCACGACATTGGGGGCGGCCCCCCCGGCATTGAGATAGGCATAATGCACACGGGCGTCGTCGGGCATATGCTCTCGCAGATAATTCACGCCGATGTTCATAAGCTCCACCGCGTCGAGCGCGCTGCGGCCAAGATGCGGCGCGGCGGCCGCGTGCGCGGCCTTGCCCGTGAAGGTGAAATCGATGCGCGAATTGGCCAGGGATTTTGGCCGTGCAACGCCGGTATAAGTCGCCGCATGCCAGGTGATGGCCGCGTCGACATCGTCGAAAAGGCCAGCGCGAACCATAAAGGCCTTGGCCGCGCCGCCTTCCTCGGCCGGGCAGCCATAGTATCGGATCCGCGCGGCGTGGCCGGTGTCGGCGAGCCAGTCCTTGACCGCCACCGCCGCCATCAATGCGCCCGCGCCAAGCAGGTTGTGGCCGCAGCCATGGCCGTGGCCCGCCCCCGGCAAGGGCGTGTGCACGGCTTGTCCTGCCTCCTGGCTGAGCCCCGGCAGCGCGTCGTATTCGCCGAGAATGGCGATCACCGGCCCTTCGGTGCCCGCTTCGGCCAAAAGCGCCGTTGGGATGCCGGCAAGCCCTTCGGTCACGCGGAACCCCTCCGCCTCGGCCTGGGCTTTGTGCAAAGCGGTCGCCTGGGTTTCGGTATAGGCGATCTCGGGCGTGTCGAAGACGGCGTCCGAAAGCGCCGTGTATGCCGCGCGGCGGCGGTCGACAAGGGTCCAGATGGGATCGGCATTGCTCATCTTCAGCTCTCCATTGGATCGGGTTGGGGCGCCTCGGGGTCCGGTCGCCACCCCGCTGGCGTCTCGCAAAGGCGCGGTGAGGTGAAGACCGTGATGGGCGAGAGCCCGGCCTCTAGCAGCGCGGGCAGCGCGCGCGTGGTTTGCAGCATCGCGGCGGCCACGGCGATGGGGCGGACGCCTATGATGGTCAAAAGATCGCGGGCGGCTTGGATCGAGCGGCCGCTGCTGATGACATCATCGATCACGACGGCCCGCCGGCCTTCGAGGAGCGGGCGCAGGCGCGGATCGAGATAAAGCCGTTTTGCAGCGGCTGGGCTGGTGATAGAGCCAAGCGGCACGGAAAGCGCCGGGTCGTACCAGAACTTCCGAGAGGTGCCGAGCGGGGCAAAGCGCCGGTGCCCAAGCCGGGCGGCAACGCCGCGGGCCAGCGACAGGCCAAGCGTCGGCACGCCGATCACCACATCCGCCTTGAGGGGTTGAAGACGCTGGGTAAGAAGCTCTGCCAGGCTGTCTTCAACGCGAAAGCTTGCCTGGTTGAGGATAAGGGAGGCCAGGCCGCTGCCATCCTGCAGCCTGCGGATCGGCAACAAGAGGCTGCGGCCATCGGGCAGGCGGGCGGGGTAGGCGTCGCGCCAGGGGGGTGGCTGCGGCGCTTCGGTTGCGAATGTCTGCCAGAAGGCCAGCGGATCGGTCATGCCGGGCCAAGCACGGGCGACGGCAGAAGCCGCCCGGCATGCGGATCCGCGATGCCGAGATCGGTTTGATGCGGGCCCGGATTGCAGGCCAATGTGGCACCTACCAGGGCCTTGAAGGTCAAAAGCGGCGGCTCCCATGTCAGGACCCGGTCCATTGCGGCGCGCAGCGCACCAAGCTCTTCCGCGATGGTGTTGAGCGGCGCCTCCGACAGCAATCCGCCGATGGGCAGCGGCAGATGCGCGATGACCCGCCCGCCCACAGCCACCGCCATGCCGCCGCCCGAGCCGATCAGCGCGTTGGCCGCCGCCGCCATGTCCGCCGGCGCGCCGCCAAAGACCGTCAGGTTGTGGCTGTCATGGCTGACCGTCGTCGCGAACGCGCCCTGCCAGGTCCCCCAACCGGTCAACAGCCCCATTCGGGGGTGGGGCGTGCCGCGCCCGTGGCGGTGAACGACCGCGATCCAGGTGGCGTCCGGGGGGCGCTGGATGATGCCATCGACGACCTCCGCCTCCCGCTCGGCCCATTCGGTGAAGCGGGGCTTTTGGATGGCGGCCAGGCGGACCCGCGGACCCTTGGCGGTTAGGGTAAAGTCGCGCTCGGCCAGGGGGGCGAGAGGCACCGAGGCGGAAAGCGCGGGCGGCGGCGCAACCGCCGCTGGCACTGGGGGCGGTCCGCCGGCGATCAGCACCTGTCGCACGCGGAACGAGGCCAGATCGTCAAGTAGCACAAGATC
>CALCPC010000237.1 GCA_937900975.1 uncultured Paracoccaceae bacterium | reverse complement strand
GTCGCGGCGACCCTGAGTGGCGGAGCCGTCGCGGCGACCTTGAGTGGCGAGGCCGTCGCGGCGACCCTTAGTGGCAGAGCCGTCGCGGCGACTCTGAGTGGTGGCGCCGTCGCGGCGACCCTGAGTGGTGGCGCCGTCGCGGCGTCCTTGAGCGGTGGAGACTTCGCAGCGCCCTTGAGCGCAGGCGCAAGGCGCAAAGCACTGCCGCGCCTCGCCACGTCGCTGGTTTGGTGCCGGCTTTACGCACCGTTTTCGCGGCGGTCGGCGAAGGGGCGCCGGGGGGCCTGTCGCGAAAAACCCTAAAACGCGGACCGTGTGCTGAAATCAAAGACATCGGCGCGGCAGGCCATGCCGGGTGGCCTGCGCCGTTGGCGCACCGCTTTAGTAGCCGCGCGCGGGATCGATCAAGTCGTCGATCGGCGCACCCGCCTCCATCCGGCGAATGTTCTCGGCAATCAGTCGCGCGCCCGTGTCGGGATCGATGAGAGAGGCCGTGTGCGGCGTCACATCGATGCGGGGGTCGGTCCAAAACGGATGATCCCCGAGCAGGGGTTCGGTCTCAAAAACGTCGAGCACGGCATGGGACAAGTGGCCCGCGTCGAGCGCGGGGATGAGGTCAGCCTCCACCAGATGCCCCCCGCGCCCGGCATTGATCAGGCCAGCGCCCGCGGGAAGTGCCGCAAAAAGCCGGGCGTTCAGGATGCCGCGCGTCGCGTCGGTCAGGGGCAGGAGGCAGATCAGGATCTCGCTCGCCTCAAGAAAGGCCGGCAAGGCCGCGTCGCCCGCGAAAACGGTCACATTCTCCAACGCACGTTTAGACCGGGCCCAGCCCTGCACCGCAAAGCCAAGCCCGGCAAGCGTCCGGGCCGCCGCAGAACCCAGCGTGCCAAGCCCCATCACGCCCACCCTGCGCCGCGCGGCGGGCGGCGTCACGATCTGCGTCCAGTCGCCCCGCGCCGCGGCCGCCCGCAACGCCGGTTCCGCGCGGTGGAGGCGGAGCGTGTGCAAAGCGATGTATTCGCGCATCCGTTGGGTTAGATCGCCCCCCGTCGTGCGCAAAATCGGCACACCAAGCGGCAGGTCTGGGTCGATCAACACATGGTCGACCCCCGCGCCGATCGAGACAATCGCCCGGAGCGCGGGAAACCGCCGCAGCCCGCCCGGGGGCGGTTTCCAAACCACCGCATAGCGCACGGCACCCGGATCGGGCACCGCATTCCAGGGGTAGACCGGCATTTCTGGCAAAAGCCCCGCCATCCGGGTGTGCCACCAATCCGCGCGGGCGCCGCTGACATGCAGGACGCAGCTCACACCGGGGTGCTTTGAGAAGGGGCAGGGGTTCGCACAACGCACCGCAATCAAGACTGCCCCGACTGTGCCGATGCAGCCGGCGATGTAAAGCCGCGGCTGGCCGTCCGACGCTGAATTTGTCGCGTTCAAAACAGAAAAGGTCGGGGTGGGGTCGTGCGGTTCCCGCGCCACGCGCCGACACTGGACCAAAGAAGGGAGAGCCGCGCTATGAAAACCACTGCACGTGTCGTCGTTATCGGAGGGGGGGTCGTCGGATGCTCGGTTCTCTACCATCTTGCCCGTGCCGGCTGGACCGATGCGGTTCTGGTGGAGCGGTCGGAGCTGACCTCAGGCTCCTCCTGGCATGCCGCCGGTGGGTTTCACACGCTGAACGGCGATCCCAATGTGGCAAAGCTGCAGGCCTATACCGTCGGGCTTTACAAAGAGCTTGAGGAAATCTCCGGCCAGTCCTGCGGGCTGCATCTGACCGGCGGTTTCATGGTTGCCGACAGTCCTGAGCGGATGGATTTCCTGCGCACCGCCCATGCCAAGGGCCGCTATCTTGGCATGGATACCGAGCTTGTGACCGCGGCCGAGGCGAAGGCGATGTTCCCGATGTTGGACGACAGCCACTTTTACGGCGCGCTCTGGGATCCGGTGGAAGGGCATCTCGCCCCCTCTGGCACGACCCATGCCTATGCCAAGGCGGCGCGGAAGCTTGGCGCCGAAATCAGCCTCCGCAATCCGGTGACAGAGATCACGCAGGATGCCGACGGCACCTGGAACGTGGTCACGAAGGCGGGCACGATCCGGGCCGAGCATGTGGTCAACGCGGGCGGTCTTTGGGCGCGGGAAGTGGGCCGGATGGTCGGACTGGAGCTGCCGCTTTTGGCGATGGAGCACATGTATCTTTTGACCGAGGATATGCCCGAGGTCATCGAATACAACCAAGCCACGGGGCGCGAAGTTTGCCACATCATTGATTTCAAAGGCGAAATCTACACGCGGCAGGAGCGGAACGGGCTTCTTGTCGGCACGTATGAGAAGGCCTGCAAACCCTGGTCGCCGGTCAACACCCCCTGGGATTTCGGCCATGAATTGCTGGAGCCCGACCTGGAACGGATCGTGCCGAGCCTTGAGATCGGGTTCCGCCATTTTCCCGCGCTCGAGAAGGCGGGCATCAAGCAGATCATCAACGGCCCTTTCACCTTTGCCCCCGATGGCAACCCGTTGGTCGGACCGGTGCAGGGCCTGACAAACTTCTGGTCCGCCTGCGCGGTGATGGCGGGGTTCAGCCAGGGCGGCGGCGTTGGCCTCGCGCTGGCCAACTGGATGACCGAGGGCGATCCCGGGTTCGACATTTTCGGCATGGATGTCGCGCGGTTTGGGGAGTGGACGACGCTGCGCTACACCAATGCCAAGGTGCGCGAGAACTATTCGCGCCGCTTCTCGATCCGCTTCCCGAACGAGGAGCTGCCCGCCGGGCGTCCCCACCAGACCACGCCGCTTTACGACATTCAGACCCGCGACAACCACGCGGTCATGGGCGACACGTGGGGGTTGGAGGTGCCGCTTTGGTATGCGCCATCGGCGGCGGCCGCGGCGGATGTTCTGTCGTTCCACCGCTCCAACGATTTTGAGCATGTCGGGGCAGAGGTGCGGGCGGTGCGCGACAGCGTCGGCATCTCGGAGATTTCGAACTTCGCGAAATATGAGGTCACGGGTCCAGGGGCGGAGGCCTGGCTCAGCCGGTTGATGACCAACACGATGCCGAAGACAGGCCGCATGGTGCTGACGCCAATGCTGAACGCCGCCGGCAAGCTGCTCGGCGATTTCACCATCGCCACGCCCGGCGAGGCTCGCTTCGTGATCTTCGGCTCCTCTGGCGCGCAGGTCTATCACATGCGTTGGTTTGAGGCGCATCTGCCCGCCGACGGCAGCGTGTCGGTGGTCCGGCTTGGCCAACGGCTGATGGGGCTGACAATCGCCGGGCCAAATGCGCGCAAGGTGCTGGAGCCCTTGGTTACAGAGGATATCGCGCGCACCGCCTTCCGGTTCATGGATCATCGCGAGATGGATGTTGCGGGATGTCCCGCACGGGTCAATCGGATCAGCTATACCGGCGACCTCGGCTATGAGATCTGGATGGAGCCTTGCTATCTACGCAGTGTTTATCAGGCGTTGAAGGCCGCGGGCGCCGCCTATGACATCCGCGATTTCGGGATGCGGGCGCTGCTGTCGATGCGGTTGGAGAAGAATTTCCCAACCTGGGCGGCGGAGCTTCGCCCGATCTATGGGCCGTTTGAAGGGGGCATGGAGCGGTTTGTGAAGCTGGAGAAAAACGACTTTATCGGGCGCGAGGCTGCCGCGCGGGAGGCTGCCGAGGGTCCGCGGCTGCGCCGGGTGTCCTTTACCATTGACGCGGGAACGGCCGATGTCATGGCCGATGAGCCGATCTGGGCCCGCACCGCCGGGCGCGACTATGGCACGACGGCGCCGACGCATACGGGCGTCACCCGCTTTGGTGCCGAGGGTCTGGCGCTGGGGCGCAGCGATAAGCAGGTCGACGGAGATTGGCGGGTTGTCGGCTGGGTGACATCCGGGGGCTATGCGCATAGCGTCGCCGCCTCGATGGCGCAGGGTTATGTCCCGGCAGCCCTGGCGGAGGAGGCGGCGGAGGACATGTTCGAGATCGAAATTCTCGGCCATCGCCGCGCCGCCCGCATCGCCGCCGAACCGCCTTTCGATCCCTCAGGTGCGCGTATGCGCGCCTGATATGCGACTTTTCTTTGGCAATCTCTTGTTAAAGTTAACCAATTGCTTACATCTCGGGTCGAAAACGATGGAATGAGTTCTGAGTTTTTTATCGGTGCAAGGCTGAAGGGACGCCAGCAGGGGCTTCAGCGGCGATGCGCTTTATGCAACGCTGCTATGCGTACAACGCACGACTCTGGTGTCGAGAAACTGACATATTGCGCCGACTCGCGAACTGAATGTGTGAATGGGAGAGCGTAATGTTCGATTACGTTGATGCCACAGCTTACGCCAACGACCAGGGATCTCGGGCCCGGAAACTGTTTGCGGCTGTGGTGCTGGCAGCGCTGGACGATGCGATTGCCGATGACAAGAAATATGGCAACGGGCCAGAGGTTATCGCCCGCTGGGCACGGTCTCGCGATGGGCGGGAAGTGTTGTCTTGCGCCGGGATCGACCCGAACGAGCGGTGTGTGAAGGGACTGATGGAGTTCGTCGGCAAAGGCGTTCGCACGTCCATCGCTCTGTCGCGCGAAGAAAGCGAGCGTCGCGCCGCTGCGTAAGCGGGGGAGCGCGCGCGGGCGATTTTCAGGCTCGCCGCGCACCGCCCAGCGTCACAGGATTTGATTAAGCGGCAGCCGTCGATCTTCAGTAAAGACCTTGTCAATGCGTCCGCCGTCATCGGTTGATCGCACCCTGAGACTACGGACCACGCGGGCGTCTTTGCCCGCCCGGCCAAAAGGGTCGCACCGTGGCCTTCGTCCCATCGGGTTTCGGAGCGCGCCACTGCCATAGGATCCCGGCACCCCATAAGGGGATTTCGGGCCGGTCCGGTTTGACAGAAATGGAAGTTTGCAAGAGGGCCGCGCGGTCGTGCCACGAAGGCCAGCGCCCGACCGCTTGGCGCGTTTGATCTGGCGGAGGTCACGCAGGCAAGACTTGTGCCTTGCGAAAGGCTTGCCACTTCCACCTGCCAAATGGCCCTCCCCTCCACGCCCAAAAGCGTCAAGGCTGCTTTGGACGGGCCCTGTCGCGCATTCGGCAAAGGCCGCTCCGGCCGCGCCAACGGGGGGCGTGGGCAACGACGTCTTCCGCCGCGAGACCTCGGTCGCGCTCAGATGCCCGGCGCCGGTTCGGTTCGTCGTCAGAGGTCGCGTCGCAATCCGTGTTGACCGGGGGTCGGTGCCCCGTGTCCCGCCAGCGCGCTCAAAGGCCCCGCGCCCGCCCGCTGTTGAGAGCGCCCCAACCGTTGCGTCTGTCCGTGGTCTTCGCGGCGCTGTGGCGGGTGCCCTGGCGCGCGCAATTTCCGTTCACATTGGGTCAGGAATCGCGGCCTCAAGATCAGCATGCTTTTGATTTTGAACGCATTTTCTGATGATGGCTGACCTGCTTTGAACGGAAAATGCTCTAAATCCGGACTTCGATCAAATAGGGCCCCTTGGATTGGAGCCCCGCGTCGATGGCGGTTTCGAGCGCTTCGGCAGTGTCGACCGCCTCCCCCGGAACCCCATGGCCGGCGGCCAAAGCAACCCAATCGAGCGTCGGACCGGTGATGTCGAACATTCGCTCGGCATTGCGGCCCGGCGTTTCGACGCCCATGCCCTGCATTTCCGCATGCAAGATCCGATAGCCGCCATTGGCGAAGACGAGAACGGTCACGTCAAGACCCTCGCGCGCCATCGTCCACAAGGATTGCAGCGTGTACATCGCGGATCCATCGCCGGTCAGCGCGAGCACGGGGCGGTCGGGGCAGGCGATGGCCGCACCCGT
>CALCPC010000236.1 GCA_937900975.1 uncultured Paracoccaceae bacterium | reverse complement strand
ATTGTTCACCGCGACGATGGGCTGTTCATGACCGCCCGTGAACTTCACCTCGCCCACGCCCAGCGCGCGGCCCTTGCCTTGCATCCCGCGCCAACCCAGGTTGAACCCGGTCAATTGCCACAGCGCGTCAAGGCCAAGACAGCCCGGCATCACTGGGTCGCCGATAAAATGACACTCGAAAAACCACAGGTCCGGGCGGATGTCGAATTCCGCGACCACATGGCCCTTGCCCGCGCTGCCGCCATCGGCCGAAATCTCGGTGACCCGGTCCATCATCAGCATCGGCGGCGCTGGCAGCTGCGGATTGCCTGGCCCGAACATCTCCCCCCGCGCGCACTGCAACAGCCCGTCGTAATCTATGCTGGTCGGTCTTTCGGTCATTGCACGGCCTTTCGAATGAGCGCTTTCCCGTATCACCCCGTATGCCGCGTGCGCAAGTGGAGCCCGATTGCCGCACGCATCACACTCTGCCTGCCACAGGACTCGCAATTCCCGGAAAAAACGCGATATAGAGGGGTGAAGAGGTGATGATGACTGACGCAAGCGGTTCTAAATCGGCCAGCGAGACACGGGCGGCATCTTGGCTTGCCGCGGGCGACCTGCGGCCGACGCGCCAACGGTTGACACTGGCCGCCCTTTTGATCGGCGATGGACAGGACCGCCATGTCACCGCCGAAGGCTTGCACGAATTGGCGGGCCAAGGGCCGGCGCCGGTGTCGCTGGCCACTGTCTACAACACGTTGCGCGCCTTTTGCGACGCGGGGTTGATGATGGAAGTGACGGTTGACGGCAACCGGTCCTATTTCGACACCCGGACGGACGATCACGCCCATTATTATTGGGAGGAGGATGGCAAGGTCACCGACGCCCCCGCCGATGCCGTCCGGCTCGCCCAATTGCCAGAGCCTCCGCAAGGGTGCGAAATCTCAAAAATCGACGTGGTCATTCGGATCCGTCGCAAGGCGTGATCCCGCCGCCTGTCTTGCACACAGCCGGCGCGCATGGTTCTAGGGCGCATGGCGACGCTTCTTTTAACCCACCCCGACTGTTTGAACCACGTGACCCCCGACGGCCACCCAGAGCGGGTCGCGCGGCTTCAGGCGATCCTCGACGCTCTCGATGCCCCGCAATTCGCGCCGCTTCTGCGGCGGGAGGCGCGGCTTGCAACCGACGCCGAGGTTCTTCGCGCGCATCCGCCCGCGCATCTTGATCGGATCCGCGCGGCGGCGCCCTCCTATGGCGGCACATCGCTCGACCCCGATACGCATATGTCCGAGGGATCGCTTGCCGCCGCGCTCCGCGCTGCGGGGGCCAATGTGCAGGCCGTCGATGCGGTGATGACGGGCGCGGCCAAGAACGCCTTCGCGGCCGTTCGCCCCCCCGGCCACCATGCCGAGGCGATGCGTCCGATGGGCTTCTGCCTTTTCGGCAATGTCGTGATCGGCGCCCGCCACGCGCTGGAGGCGCATGGGTTGTCGCGCGTGGCGATCATCGATTTCGACGTCCATCACGGCAACGGCTCCCAGGATCTGGTGTGGGACGACCCGCGCATCCTGTTCGCCTCCACCCATCAAATGCCGCTTTACCCCGGGACCGGGCGGGCCGAGGAAACCGGCGCGCATGGCCAAATCGTGAACGTGCCCCTGCCCGCCGGCGCCGATGGCGCGCAGTTCCGCCGACAGATCGCGCGGCTGGTCCTGCCCGCGGTCGCGGCGCATAAGCCTGAGATGATCTTTATCTCGGCGGGCTTTGATGCCCATCGCGACGATCCGCTGGCCAACCTCGCGCTTGACGTTGCCGATTTTACCTGGGTCACGCGGGAGATCCTGGCCCTGGCGGCTGAGGTCGCGGGTGGGCGCGTTGTCTCAACCTTAGAAGGCGGCTATGATTTAGACGCTCTCGCGGCCTCGACCGCCGCGCATGTCGAGGTTTTGATGGAGTTCAGTGGATGAGCAGCTAAGACCGTCCCGTCGCCGATATGTCGATTGAGGATGCGTTGGCCGCGCTGGATATTGGCGTGGGAGTGCTTGAGACCGGCGCCGTTCCGCTAGAGCAGTCCATCGCGCTTTACGAACGCGGTGCCGCGCTGAAGGCGCATTGCGAGGCGCGCCTTGCCGCGGCGGAGGAGAAAGTGGCGCAGATCACCGAAGCGCAGGGGGGCGTCACTGCGAAACCGGTGGAAATCCGCTAGGCGCCGATGGATGCCGACGCTCTTCAGTTTCACGCGCTGCTTAGCCAGATCGCGACGGACACCGAAACCGGGTTAGAGACGCTTTTGCCGCCCGAAACCGATGCCCTGACATCGGCGATGCGCTATGCGACGCTGTCCGGTGGCAAGCGGCTGCGCGCGTTTTTTGTGGTAGAGACGGCGCGGATGTTTCAGGTTCCCGACGCGCAATCGCTGCGTGCGGCCGGGGCGGTGGAATGCGTCCATGCCTATTCGCTGGTGCATGACGATTTGCCGGCGATGGACGACGACGCGCTGCGCCGCGGCAAGCCCACAGTGCATGTGAAATGGGATGACGCGACGGCGATCCTGGCCGGCGATGCGCTGCAATCGCTGGCGTTCCGGATCCTCGCCTCACCCCGCACGGCGCCGGATCCCGCGATCCGGCTAAAGCTGATCGACCGTCTGGCCGAGGCGATTGGCTGGGACGGGATGGTCGGCGGTCAGGCCGATGACATCGCCGCCGAGACCGGCGGGCCGCAATCCTTGGAGGCGATCACCCGGTTGCAGGCGCGCAAAACCGGTGCTCTGATCGGCTGGTCGGTGGAGGCAGGCGCCGTGCTGGGCAAATCCAACACAGCCCATCTCGCGCGGTATGCCACCGATGTGGGCCTTGCCTTTCAGATCCAGGACGACATCCTGGATGTCACCGCCTCGTCGGCGGCGACGGGCAAGGCAACCGGCAAGGACGCGGCGGCGGGCAAGGCGACCTTTGTCTCGCATCTCGGCCTGGCGGGCGCCCAGCAAAAAGCACGTGACTTAGTGTCAAGTGCGTGTGACAGTCTGGCCGTGTATGGCTCGGCCGCTTCGAATCTGCGCCGCGCCGCAGAGTTCATTGTAAGCCGCGACCGTTAGCCCCCCATCGCCGTGAGCCCGACGCCCCCAGCCTGAAGACACGAGGTTGCTATGACCGACCGCCCCCTAACCCCGCTTTTAGACCGTGCCCCGATGCCCGAGGATCTGCGGCGGCTGTCAGACAGCGATCTGACGCGCTTGGCGCATGAGTTGCGGGCCGAGACGATCTCGGTCGTCAGCGAAACCGGCGGGCATCTTGGCGCGGGGCTAGGCGTGGAGGAGTTGCCAGTTGCGCTGCACGCCGGCTTCAACACACCGAAGGATCGGCTGAGTTGGGATGTCAGCCACCTACGCTATCCGCACAAGATCCTGACCGGGCGGCGCGACCGGGCGCTGACATTGCGCAAGGGCGGCGGGCTGTCGGGGTTCACCAAACGCAGCGAAAGCGCCTTTGACCCGTTCGGCGCCGCGCATTCCTCGACCTCGATCTCTGCCGGACTGGGCTTTGCCGTGGCGCGGGATCTCGGCGGCGCGCCCGAGCACGGGATCGGCGATGTGGTCGCGGTCATCGGCGACGGGGCGATCAGCGCCGGAATGGCCTATGAAGGGCTGAACAACGCGGGCCATCTTGGCAAACGGCTGATCGTTATTCTCAACGACAACGAGATGTCGATTGACCGCCCGGTCGGGGCGATGTCGACCTATCTGTCGGGGCTTTACGCGGGCGCACCGTTTCAGGAACTTAAGGCCGCCGCGAAAGGCGCGGTCAGCCTGCTCCCTCAACCGTTTCAGGAAGGCGCCCGCCGCGCGCGGGAGCTAGTGAACGCCGCGACAGTCGGCGGGACACTGTTCGAAGAACTGGGGTTTTCTTACATCTGGCCGATCGACGGCCACGATATGGACCAACTTCTTGCGGTGCTGCGCACCGTCAAAACCCGCGCCGACGGGCCGGTGCTGATCCATGCGATCACAAAAAAGGGCAAGGGTTTTCCCCCGGCAGAGCGGGCGGCGGACAAGGGCCATGCCACCGCGAAGTTCGACCCGGTGACGGGCGATCAGAAAAAGCCCGTGTCGAACGCACCCTCCTACACCAAGGTTTTCGCAGAACGCCTGATCCGGGCGGCGGAGGTGGATCCGTTGGTCACCGCCGTGACCGCCGCGATGCCCGGCGGGACAGGGCTCAACCTCTTTGGTGAGCGCTTTCCTAGCCGCTGTTTCGATGTCGGCATCGCAGAGCAGCATGGCGTGACCTTCGCCGCTGGGATGGCGGCGGGCGGGCTGAAACCCTTTTGCGCGATCTACTCGACCTTTCTGCAGCGGGGCTATGATCAGGTCGTGCATGATGTCGCGTTGCAGCGGCTGCCAGTGCGCTTTGCCATAGATCGCGCGGGCCTTGTCGGCGCCGATGGGCCGACCCATGCGGGCGCCTTCGATATTGCCTTCCTTGCAAACCTGCCCGATTTCGTGGTCATGGCCGCCGCCGACGAGGCGGAGCTTGTGCATATGGTCGCGACCGCCCATGCCATCGACGACCGCCCGTCTGCCTTTCGCTTTCCGCGGGGCGAGGGGGTTGGCGTCGATTTGCCAGAGCAGGGTCAAGTGCTGGAGATCGGGCGCGGCCGGATTGTGGAGGAGGGGGCGGGCGTCGCCATCCTGTCCTTCGGCGCCCGGTTGCAGGAGTGTCGGCGCGCCGCCGAAGCGCTGTCGCGCCGTGGCATCCTGCCCACCATTGCCGATGCGCGTTTTGCCAAACCCTTGGACCGCGATCTGATCCTCAGCCTGGCGGAGGAGCATGAGGCGTTAATCACCATCGAAGAAGGCGCGGTCGGCGGGTTCGGCAGCCATGTCGCGCAGCTTTTGGCCGAGGCGGGCGTTTTCGACCGCGGCCTGACGTTCCGTTCGATGGTGTTGCCCGACACATTCCTGGACCAGGACAGTCCAGCCAAGATGTACGCGGCCGCGGCGATGAGTGCGGCGCATATCGAGGCGAAGGTGCTGGACGTTCTCGGGGTCGCCAATCTCGATGAACGCAGGGCTTAGCGGTTTCGGCTGTGGCTGTTGCTTCAGCTCGGGCCCCAGCACCGCCCCACCCCGGCCCGCCGGCGGCAATGCCGCTTGGCCAGAGCGCGAAACGCGGTAGGCCCGGCCCATGTTCGAAAGCAAACGCCGCCCCATTGTCGTCCCGCAAGCCGAACATCTAAAGCTTTCGGGACAGATGGCGTTCCATTGGGGTGCTGCGGGCTTTTCCCTGCCAATCGCGCGGGACAGCTTCGTCCTGGGCGTGGCGACGCATGACCGGGCGTTCGGCTATCTCGACACCGCCGCTGTCGGAAAGATCGCGCCAGCGGCGCGGGCGGCGCAGGTGGATGCTTGGCTTGCCTCCGCCGGGACGGATCTGGAGGCCGAACTGGTCGTGCTGTTCCATGTCCGCCGGCTGATGCAGATGCCGCGGCCCGGGCCGCTGTCGGCGCGGCTTGACCAGCGGATCGCCGCGGTGGCGGCGGGCCGCGACCTCAGCTCCTTTCACCGCGCCGATACGATCACGGCCTTTTGCGATGTCGTCTCCTTCGATATCTGTTTCGAGGCCGAGGTGTCGCGGTCGCTTACGGTGGCGACGGGCGATGGCGCGGTGGATCTGCAATACGCGTTGCAGGGGGGCGTGGCCGTGGTGCGGCCCTGGCCCTTCACCTGCCCCAAGTTGGAAGGGTATCTTCTGGCCTACCGCAGCGCGGGCTACCCCGAGGCGCTGGACCCTCTGTTGCTGTCCTACAGCATCCGTCCGGGTTAGCGGCCAGGACTGTTCCCAACCGAACCAAACCCCGCTCTGCCAACCTGGGAGTTGTGATTTTCGCAAAGACTGGGCTGAGTTGACCGTTTGCCGCCCGGGGATTTCCGGCCATGATACGAAGGCGCTTTGCCCCCCCGGGGCCGGCGAGGCGCGGGACGCAGCGTATCGAGGCATCTGGCTTATGCGGAGATTTCGGATCGGTTCCCCCGGTGAGCAAGGGGAAGACAAGCGGTTCCTTGACCGCGACGAGGCGCTGCGTGCGTTGCGCGCCGCCACGGCCGACGACGAAACCCTGCAAGAGCTGCGCCGCCGCGCCGCAGCGGGGGGCAAGGCGGCCCCGTCGGACGAGGATCTCCTCGCCACATCCGCGGCGAAGCTGGAGGCGGGGCTTCTTTCGACCACCACGACCGCAACGGGGATCGGAGGCGGCGCCGCAAGCGAGCCCTCAAGCGGTGGCGACGCGCCCGCGCCAGAGCCGTCCGGCGGCGGCGGAACGGTGCCGAAGACAGATCCGACAGGCCCCGTCCCCGTGACCCCGCATGAAGACAAAGTGTGCCCAACCAGCGTCACAATCGAGGCTGCGTGCCGGATCCTGAAGGTCGGTGAGGCCAAAACCGTGAAGGCCGTCGATCCCGACGGCACCAGCTCTGGCACCTACAAATGGACGACGACAAGCGGCAAGGGCACGCTGACCAACGACAGTTCCGCAACGGTGACGGTGACGGCGGGTGCTGCGGCCTCTGCTTCGTATGAAGATATTGTGTTGAAGGTCACGCGGTCGGAGGCGGGGTGCCCGGACGTGGCGGCCGAGGTGAAGTTGACCGTTTTTCAGTTTGACAAGATCAAGGTCACGGTTGAGCCGACACCGCCCAACACAGTGCGCGCGGGCTATGCGCCGCCCGCCGATCATGTGGTGGAGATCACCAGCGACAGCACGGATTTTGGCGCCAACACGCCGGTGGTTCTGATGCGCTGCAAGGATCGCGAAGCCGCGCTAGAACTGACCGCCGCACCGCCGGATCTGCCCATTCACTGGCATGTTGCGCGCAACAGCGCCGATCACGCGACCCTTGGCGGCAGCGGCGATCTGCCGACGCTGACGCCCGAGGCGGATGTGACCAAAGCGGTGCTGAAGGCCGACAACAAAGGCTCTTTCAACATCCGACCCTTTGTATCCTGCACCGGCGATGCCACATTCGATGCCAATCACGCGCCGGTTTGCCTGAACCTCGTCTTGGCCGATGCGACGGTGCAGGCGGACAAATCCGCGGCCTACACGCCGAACCTGTCCGTGACGCTGAACGTCAACGACTTGCGCGTTGTGAACGGCGCCTGGGGTCCGGCGCCGCTGAGCGCGGCGACGCTGGCCGCGGCGGGCTGCGCGATGGAGCTTGTCTCGGACGTGACCGGGGGCGGCGCGGATGGACGGCTGGGTCTTGACCAGGTGTTTTGCGGGCTGGTCAACAACGTGGCGATCCGCAACGTGAACTTTCTTTACCAAGACACGACCGTGGCGCCGCCAACCAACCACCGCCACCGGCTGCGCGCGGTTTCGAACCAAAGCGACGCGACCTCGAACGTCGTTTTCCTGTCAACCGATCCTGCGCCCATCCTGCACGCGCTTCCCCTGCTCGACAGCGGTTTGACCCCGCATGGGGAGGGCGGCGACACGGCGCTGATGACGCGCAGCCAGGCGGATCCGTCAACGCGGGTGAACCAGCCTGTCGGCATACGCTTTACCACGCGGTGTATCGACTCCCCCGGCACGTCGGGGCCGCGCACGCATTATGAGAATGCCAACGCGGTCATGAACGGGATCGACTATCAATACCGCTTTGTCGCGGCATTTTGTTTCTGGACCAACCGCGACAAGGCCCGGGGCAAGACCGACAAGATGGCAGAGCGGGTGTATTCGGTGTTGCGGATGTTCACATGGGAGATCCGCGGCGTCTGGGACGTGAGCTGGCCCGCTGGTTCGCCCGCGACAGTGACCCCGACGACGCCGCACACCATTTCGATTAGCGGACCGCAGACCAAAACGCCGCTGGAGGATGCCGAGGACAACAATGTCGAGGTGCGCCCACCATCGGGTGTCGCGGCCGGGCTGTCGTGGGATGCGCAGTAGGATCGCCGCAGCCCTGGTGCTGGCAGCGCTTGCTGCCGGCGCCGATGAGAGGAGAGAGATGATGGCCGACGCCGCCCCCAGCTGGCAGACCCCGACCGATCCCGCGGCACCGTCTGCCTTGGTTTCGGCGACGCATCTTTTGGAGTTCGAGCTTCAGTCGCTGGAGACCCGGGCGGAAGAGCGTGACCCGGTGCGCGGTCTTTCCCGCGACATCATCCTTTATGTCGAGGTGACGCGGGTCTTTAAGGCCGACGGGTTCGTGCCCGCCCTTGGCCGCGCCGGTTTGCGCCTGCGCCAGACCGGGCTGGACCCGCTGGCCATGGGCCCGCCGCCGACGCTGGACCCCGAAACGCTTGAGATCGGGGCGCGGTATCTTCTCGACACGGTGGCGCCCGAGGCCGCCTCGCTCAACGTGCTTTTCGCCGCCGCACGCGGCGTTTATCCTGGCGGGTTTCTGGCCGACGCAGCCCTGGCGGCGGACGTGGAGACCGCCGGCACAGCCGACGATGCGGCGGCGCTTTTGGCGATGACCCAAGCGCGGCGGGGGGCGGTGCAGGATCTGTGGGGCGATTACCTCCTTTATCACTACCGCGATGAGATGCTGAGCGCGCCGCGTCAGGCCATTGCCGCCCTGGCGCGCGTCGCGCTGGATCCCGGGACCGACCCGCGGCTTGCGATCACGCTTTTGTCGGAGGTCGATGCCCAGATGTTGGATCACAGCGGCGATGCGGATCTGACTGCGCGGCTGGGCCTTGCCTATCTCTATGCCCTGCCCCGGATCCCGTCGCCGCAAGTGCGGGCCTATGTGGCTGGGCGCAATGTGCATGGGCGGGTCTATGAGGCGGCGCTGGGGGACGGATATTTCGGCGCCGACGCCGAGACCCGCGCCGCCGCCCACGCAGCCCTGGCCGACGCCGCCGATGCCCGGGCCCTGGCGGTGCGGCGCTGGCTGGAACCCGGCTAGAGCATTTTCCGTTCAAAGCAGGTCAGTCATCATCAGAAAACGCGTTCAAGATCAGCATCCTGCTGATCTTGAGACAGCGATTTCTGATCCAATGTGAACGGAAATTGCTCAAGGCAAGGGCAAAAAGAGCCCTGATCGCACCGATCAGCTTGGTGGGGCCAGCCGGGTCTCGATTTCGGCGTCGACTTGGCCGGGCGCCGCGCGCGCCTCGACCGAGATCCGGGCGACGCCGGTGGCGATGTCGGTGCGCGCCATCCAGGCGGCCAGTGCCTCCCACGCGACATCCTCAAACACGATCTCTGCGCTGTCCGGCCCTTTTGGCGCAAGTTTGACGAGCGCGGGCCGCAACCCGTCTTCGGCCAGGCTCGCCTCAATCTCGGCCAGGCTGCGGGGTCGCGGCGCGTCGCCGGCCAAGGCCCCCGCACGACGTTGGCGCAGCCGTGTGGCTGTGTCGGCCTGCGTTTCGAGCCAGACCAGCAGCGTCTGACGCTCTGACAATGTGGCCTCGGCATCGGCCTGGCGCGCGGCCAAGGGCTGCACAAGGCCAAGCCAAAGCCCCGCCAAAAGCGCCAGCGCGGCCGCTGTCAGAACCAGGCGGCGTTCGCGCGGGCTAAGACGGTCGAGAAAGGCGATCATGGCCGCCTCAATGGCGCGAGCGCCAGCACACCGCTCACCCCCGCATCGGCGCTGGCGCTAGAGGATCGGATCTCGGTCTCTAAACCGGCTTGGCGCAGGCTTTGGGTCAAGGTCTCAAGCCGGGCGAAACTCGCAACCTCTAGCCCGACGATCAAGGTCAGGTCTTGATACCGGATTTCCTTGATCCGTGTCGCGTGGGCCTGCAGCGCCGGCACCCCCGCGGCCATAAGCGCCACGAATTGCGCCCGCGCCGCGGGCGCCCTGGCCGCCCTGCGCAGCGCGTCGAGCTGGCGCGCGGTTTGCAGACGGATGTCGACGATGGGTTCGCCCGGCGCGATGCGGGTGTCGAACACGCGCGCAATCTCGGCGTTGGTGCGTTGAAGCGCGGCCTCGGTCGTTCGGATGTCAAACACCGTCTCGGCTGTCCAGAGCCCCAGCGCCGTCAGCGCAAGAACGGCTGCGACACGCCATGCGCGCAGCGCCTTGCCAAGATCGCCGCCGTCGCCGAACCGCCCGGATAAAAGTGTAAGCCCAGCCGGACCGGGCACCCGCAAAGGCCCCACCGGTTCGGCCCGCGCGGCCCCGGGGTACGCGTCAAGCGCTGCGCGAAAGGTGGGAAGCACCGCGGCGTCGCCATGGACCTGGATCCGGCTGGGCGCACCATCGCCAGCGCCAAGCCGCCGGGCCAGGATCAGATCGGCAAGCGGCGGTTCGGCGGCGAACCCGTCCATCGCACCCAACCGCGCCTCGACCCGCCCGCGCGTTTCCTCGATAAACACCGTCCATGTGCCAGGGTGCCAAGGCAGCGTGAGATAGTCGGGGATCACGCCAGCAACGCGCCGGCCAGAGGCGCGCACCTGACCCTGCCAAACTGTCGCCTGCTCCTCTGCCACTGCGATGGCGGCGCCGGGCTGGTCCGGGGCGAAAACGATGTGCAGCGTGTCCGCGGGAGCGGCCAAAACCTCCGCGACGGCGTTCTCGGCCACCCGCGCAGCCGCCCGGCGGCGCAGGTTCCGGGGCATCGCCACGTGCACCGCGACCGCATCCTCACCAGGGACGGTCAGCGTGACCGGGCCGGCGGGCCAGGCTTTGACCGGCGTGCCAAGCGGGATAACGGGCTTCGGCCGCGCGCTCACAACGCCCCGCCAAGCCGAAGGATGGACGTCACCAGCCCATCGCTGTCGCTGCGCTGCACCAGGCTGCGAAGCTCTGCCCGGGTGCCGTCGTGAAAGGCCGTGATCTCGATCAGAAACCAGGTGCTGGCAACACTCAGCGGCGCAGCCCGGAGGCCGGGAACGGCCAGCGGCAGCGTCCGCGGCTCCAGCGCACGGCGAAAGGCGGCGGTGTTGGCGAAGGGATTGACGTCGCGCGTGGCGATGGCTGTTGCAATCGCGCTTTCGGGAATGCCAGGCAGGTGGGCGGCAAGGACGGCAAGCGGCGCGGTGTTGACGTTGATCCGATCCGATGGCTCTGGCAACGCCGTGACCCAGGGCGCGAGCCGGGCGAAGGTCGCGGCATCGATCCCCTCGATCTGGCGCAACTCCGACGGGCCGGCCATCGGCCTGCCCGGACGGCGAAAGGGTTCGGCCCGGGCAAGATAGGGCGCATCGCCCAACGCGCCCGGCACGGGAACAGGACCCGCCAGCACCCATTCCGCGACGCGGTCGGCTGTGCCGCCGGGCTGGCCCGCCCGCGCCATCAGCCTGCTAAGCCGGGCGAGCGCCGTGGGGTCCAGCGTGCCCTCCTCGGTCACCAGACTGTTAAGGTTGAACCGCCCTTGAAGATCGACAATCCGTCCGGTGACCGTGCCGCTTTCGATCTCGAACACCCGGTCGGGCTCAGCCCAAGCTTCGCCAAGATGGTCAGTGGAGCCTGGCGACCACTCTGCCTCCAACAGCGTGCGGGCGAGCGCCTCGGCGCTCAGCGCGAAATGGCGCGCTTGGTCGGCTCGGATCATCATTTCGGTGCGCCCGACGCCGCTGGCCATCGCCAGGCTGCCCCGCGTTGCGACGCCCGCGACAATCACGAGGATGACAAGCGCGTTCAGCAGCGCGACGCCGCGTATCCGACGCCCGGGGCTCATGGCAGGCTGACAACCCGGCGGATCTCACCCCAGGTTTCGGTCGTCAAAACGATGTCGAGCCCGGTCGGCCAGGCCTCTGGCGTCTCCGCCGGGGGCCAGCTGTCCCGCCAGCCGGTCTCGGCGCTGTAGGCACGAAAGGTCAGCGCCGTGACGCCGGACAAGATGCGGTCGGTGCGCGGCGCGGCGCGCGGGGTGGCGGTCAGATGGGTCCAAACCCGCCGGTCAAGCGCCGCCGCGTCCCGGTCCCAAAGGTAGGCGACACGCTGGTAACCGCTGCGCGGAAGACCCGCGGGGTTGGCAACGCCGCCGCGCGCAAAAACGATCTCCTGCCCGTCTTCGCCCAAGCTTAGTGCCCAGCCTGCCTCCGCCGGCGCGATGGGCACGGCGTTTTCCAGATCGCGGGCGATCTGTGTCACCGCGCGCTGCAGCATGGCCAACGCGCTGCGCCGATCCTCAAGCCGCGGCTCAATTTTCAGCGCGGTCAGCAGCGCCTGGTTGGTCATCGTCGCCAGAATGCCGAAAATCGCCATCGCGGCCAGCACTTCGATCAGGGAAAGACCGCGCGTCCCCCGCCGGCTCATGGCTCAGACCCGCCGGGAAGAAAGGCGACAAGCCGGGCGCCGGGGCGGTCCGGGGCCGTAACCTCAACCTCCACACGCAGAAGGCCGAAACTGGCCTCCGCCGCCGTCACGGCAATATCCCAGGAAACACCGCCAAGCTGGGCCTCGGCGGTGTCGGGGAACCGACCGGCAAGGCGGGTTTCCGCGATCACGTTCTCGGCCACCCAATGCGCAAAGACGCGGTCGGCCATCGCGCCGGTGCTGCGGGTCTGCGCCTCCAGCGTCCGAAACACGGCCGTCACCGCGATGCCAAGGACCAGCACGGCGCACAGCACCTCGATCAGGGTAATACCGCGCGTCCCCCGCCTCATGGTCCAGCCTGGCAGGACAGGGCGCCAAAGGCCGACAGGACGCAGCCGGCCAAGCCGCCGCTGGCATCGCGGAAGCGCAGGCGAAAGGGCGTGGTTTCGCCTGTGGCAAGGATCAGGATATCGGGCAGCAGGGTGCCATCCCCCGCGCCGGTTTCCAGGCGGGCTGCGCGCCCCTCCACCTCAAGATCGGCGGTGACTTCGCGGCCCCAGGACCCGCGCGCCAGGGGCTGCGCCCCGTCAAGCGGGCGCCAGGTTTCGGTATCGGGGTCGAAGGCCAGCGTCCGCCACCCCACGGCGTCGAGCGCAAACGCATAGTGCCGGCCAGCATAGAAGGCAGCATCGCGAAAATGCAGCGTGGCGCGGCCAAAGGCGTCTGCCGTGCCGACGGCGCCGGGGCCGCCGATGCGGTGCACGTTAAGGCTCGCGGCCAGCGACAGCGCAGCCAGGATCGCGACCACCGTCAAAACCTCAAGCAGGCTAAGCCCAGCCTCGCTTGCCAAGGGTTTAGCCGTCGGTCCAATTGCCGACATCCGCTTCCCCTTCCGGCTGACCGTCCGGGCCGTAGCTGAACACATCGATCTCGGACCGCACGCCAGGGTTGAGATAAAGATAGGGCCGGCCCCACGGGTCGACGAGCAGGCTTTGCACATAGCCGCCCGGCGCCCAGTTGGGCGGCACCGGCGCGGAGGCTGGCTTCTCGACCAGCGCCGCCAGACCCTGCGCCGTGGTCGGATAGCTGAGGTTGTCGAGCTTATAAAGCGCCAGCGCGCTGGTCAGAACCTGGATGTCCTGCTGCGCGCGGACATAGCGCGCTTGGTCGGGCCGGTTGATCACCCGCGGCACGATCATCAGCGACAGAATGCCGATGATCACCACCACCACCATCAATTCAAGAAGCGAAAAACCGGCTTGCTGGGACTGTCGGCGCATGGGATCC
>CALCPC010000235.1 GCA_937900975.1 uncultured Paracoccaceae bacterium | reverse complement strand
CGCGGCGCGCACCGGGCCTTGGATAAAAGTCCGCTTTGGCCGTCGATGCGCAAGCGTTTGCCAGCATTTATCATGGCACGTCAAAGCATTGGGCCGGTTTCAGTTTCTTCTGTCGGGGGGAGGCCTGGCGCGGCGCGTGGATACGCCCGCGGCCTATTGCGCCCTGGCGGTGCGGCGGGTCGCTTGGCCGGCACGCGTGGTTTTCAGGGTTTCCGCAGGCGCGTTCGGGCCGGTCAAACGCGGGCGCTTCGGGACGCGCCGCAAAACGACAGCTGGCGTCCCGTCGTGCGCAGGACGGTTATCCGGTTTCCGGCGACGATCCGTTGGCGTGGCGCGAAAGATCGCGGCGCTGAGGGCGCTTGTGCTCTGCGCGCGACGCCAAAGGGCCGCGCTTTGGGTCGGCGATGCTGCGCGGCGCCGCGTCCGCCAAGACACGCAACCGGGCCGGAGCGCGCCGGCACCCGTCCTGCGGCTTGGCGCCGCCGCGCCGGAAGGAGCCATGCGGGCCTCAAGGGGATTTGCGCGGCTCTGTCCCAGCGCAATTCCGGGCCCCTAAGATCTCCCTCGACGGGTGAGGGCCGCGCTGCTCGGTGGACTAGGGTCAAGGACCTTGGGTGCCCCGGTGGTGCGTTGGGCCGGCTCGGTCGCCGTACGCTGCAGCATCCCCAACGCCCCGGCCTAAGGTGGCGCGGTCTTGGCGGCTGGCTGCGTCGCCTCAGGCCGCTCGCGGCGCGACACTCCGGTCCAAGCGGCGGCTTTTTCGTGTCGGTGCCCGTCGCCGTCTCAGGCCATCGTCAGCGTGGTACGGCGGGCGAGGGTGGCCGCAGCACGCTGGGCCGTGGCGTTGGCGGCGCGGTGGCTTCGGTCATCCTAAGCGCTGTTTCGCGTCTTCGATCCCGCGAGGGTGTCCGGATTTCGACACCAAGTGCAAGCTGTTATCGCGCCGCGGTGGCCCGCCAAGGGCCACGCGACACCCCCGCACGGCGATGGCCGCCAGTCGGGCCCGACTTTTCGCACGCTTCTTTGCGTCCTGACCCCTGCGACGGCTTTTGGCAGGGGGTGATTTCGGCAGGCGCGGGCGTGTTCCGCAACACCCGGGCGCGCGCGGGCGTTGGTTGCTCGCTACGGCAAAGCGGCGTCGGCGGCTGTGCTTGCGCCGTGTTGGTCGCCGCTTTGCGTCTAAGACGCAGCGACCATCCTTGGAGTTCAAAGTTGCCTGCGGTTTCAGCCGTGTTCCGCGACCGCCTGGTGCATGCGGGCGCTGGTTGCTCGCTACGGCAAAGCGGCGTCGGCGGCTGTGCTTGCGCCGTGTTGGTCGTCCCTTTGCGTTTTGGGCCCTGCTACTACCCTCGGAGTTCAGTGGTGCCGGCCGTTTCGGTTTGGTTCCGCGACTGCCGGCCGGGTGCGGGCGTCCGTTTGCCGCCGCAGCAAAGCGGAGTCGGCGGCTGTGCTTGCACCGTGTGGATCTTCCCTTTGCGTCTAGGACGCTGCGACCACCTTTGGACTTCAAAGCTGCTGGCGATTTCGGCCTTTTTCCGCGACTGCCTGGCGCATTCGGGCGCTGGTTGGCCTCTGCGGCAAAGCGGCTTCGGCGGCTGGGCTTGCGCCGTGTTGGTCGCTGCTTTGCATCACTGCCCCCGCGACCACCGTTGGAGTTCAAGGTTGCTGGCTGTTTCAGTTTGGTTCCGCGACTGCCGGCCGCGTGCGGGCCTTCGTTCGCCGCTGCGGCAAAGCGGCGGCGGCAACCGGGCTTTCGTCGTTTTGGTTGCGGCGCGGCCATCCGCATCTCGCCACCCCCGGCTGGTTTCGCCGGCGCGGTCGGGCTTTTGTCGCGGCGGCGCGGTTCGTCTGCGCCGGAGCTTTACTCTGTCACGCTCTTCTGGCGGCAGGTTGGGTCGGGTCTGGCCGCGCGCTGCGGTCTGGCTTGGGCGCAGAGCGGCTGTTTCCCCGGGGCGCGGGCCAAGAAGATGGCCGGCTGCGCCAGGGGGGCAGCGCAGGCCCGCGCGCAAGCGCTGCAAAGCCTGGCCGCACACCGCCCTCTTTCCGCCGCGGCCCCCCGCAGCAAACCCACAACCCTCAATCGACCCATCGAAACTTTGGAGACATCCCCATGGCTGAGTTCATTGGCATCACCGACCGCCCGCCAGACACCAGCGTGGTTGAGCGTCACGCGCTGGCGCCGGCGCTGATCGCGGGGTCGTTGGCGGCCCTTCGCTTTGCCGCGCCCGCCGTTGGCGCGGACCGGCGCGTCGCGGCGGTTTTGGAGCTGCGCCGCGACATTCCGCGGCTTGTCCCGCTGGCGCAGGCGGCGCTCGATGGTGGGGCCATGCGGGCAATCATGATGCGCTACGAGGCCCTTTTTCGCAGCGATTTGTCCCGCTTGACAGGGTTGTCGGAGATCGTTGTCAGCCTCAGCTACCCCGCACCGCCCCGCCCAGAGGAGCGGGCGCGCAGCGGTCTGCGCTATCTGCGCGACCGCGCCGCCTATCATCGCGCGACGCAATCTTTGGCGCGGCGCGCCTTCGATCACCTGGCCGGTTTGGCGGATGTCGCAGGACAGACCGCCGAAGGGCAGCACATCGCCCCGTTTACGCCGGCGCAGGGGCCCCGGGTCGGCGCGGATCTTGCGCTCTTGGTGCCCGACGCACGGCTTGGCGCTCTGCACGGCGCGCTGGCGCGCCACGCAGCCCGCCGCATCCCGCGTGAGGCTGGGGCGGTGTGCCATCTGACCGGCCCGTTCCCGCCCTTCAGCTTTGTCACCCCCCTTACCGGAGAGGATACCGGCCATGCCGTCCGCGACACTGGAACTTGATGCCGACCTGTGCGCCGAGGCCGCGCGGCGCCTTTTGCGCGACGCGGGCGTCGGCAAGGGCGGCAAGATCGCGCTTGAGCCCGAAACGGTGGAACAAGATCTTGCCCGTCTCGTTCTCGCGCTGCTCGAATTTCTGCGACAGTTGATGGAATTGCAGGCGATCCGCCGGATGGAGGCGGGGCACCTTTCTGAAGCCGAGGAAGAGCGTGTTGGACTGACGCTGATGCGGGCGGCGGCCAAAATTCGCGAGATGGCGACATCGTTCGGCTTGGATCCAGACGATCTGAAGCTGGAGCTCGGACCGCTAGGGTCGCTCACCTAGCCCGCGCAAAGGCCGCGCGAAAATCAACGTGGTTAACAAATTGGTAGGGGCTCATCCCTAATTTGGGACAAAAGCGCGCAGTTCGTGCCCCGCGATCCGGAAGGGACAATGCCTGAGATTTCTGACAGTTCCGCCTATCTTGACGCGCTGCTGCGGGCGCAGCTCGCCGACCATGTCCTCGACATCGAATTGCAAGGCGATGCGGAGGAGAGCGAGGTTCTCGATCTTCTACAGCAGATCGTGGAAGGGCCACTTTTCCGTTTGTCGCGCGGCACTTACGCATTCATGCTGCCGCCCCAGCATATCGATGCGTTAAGCGAGGCTTTGGGCGACGTCGACGGCCCGCTACGCGCCGTGACCGCAACGGCGCCGGATCATGCCGATCCATTGGCCGAACAGTTTCTGGGGGCCTTGAAACGGGCCGCAACAGGATCGTCGCCGACGCTTCTTGCCCACGCGGCCATAAGCGCCGCTTTCGCGGTCGAGGCGGCACGCCTGGCGGCGGCGGGTTTGAGGGCCGAGGGGTTGGAGCCCCGGGACGGCGTTGATCGCGCGCCATCCGCCGGACGCGACAGAGCGGCAGAGACGCTGGGGGCGGAGGCGGCAGACCCGTCTGCGGCAGCGTCCGATGATCCGGGGGATGCCAACGCCGGACCCCAGGGCGCACCCGACGCCGATCCTTTGCCCGCGGGCGCGCCGGAAGATCGGCAGCCCGCGCATGATGGCATCGACATCGGCGCGGAAAACGCTCGCGGCGACGGTGTTGATCGAACTGTGGACACCCCGCGCGAAAGCCCGTCGGGAACGGAGGACCAGACCGGTCTCGGCGATGGCACTCAGGGTGCTTTGGACGGCGATATGACGGGCCCTGCTTGCGACACTGCGCAAGACGGCGCTGGCGGCGACATTTTGGGCAGCGCGGCCGACGGTCCGTCAGGGGGCGAACACGGCGCAGCATCGGGCGGTGGCGATGACAGCGCGGCACCCGGAGACGGCGCCGAAGCCGCACCGTCGGTTGACGCGGACGCGGGCGGCATGGCCGCTTCAGAGGCCGATGCTTGGCGCCCCGCCGACGAAACCGCCGCCGCCCCCGATGCGGATGACCAGGAAAGCGGCCCGCAAGACGCCGCCCCGGACACGGCCGATCGCCAGGGATCGGTGGCGGCGGATGCACACCCAGCCGACAGTGTCATCAGCGGCCCCACCGCCGCGTCCGATCCTGCACCGCCAAGCAATGCACCCCTGTCCGACGAGCAGTCTGCCGACGCGCAAACCGAGGGTGCGGCCCAAACGGAGGCTGAGAACGCTTCTGGCACTGGTCCTGAAGACGACGCTTCCCAAGTGGCTGTGGAAGAGCTTGACCCCGCCGTCGACCCTGATTGTGCAGATGCCGGCTCCGAAACCCCGGCGTCCAGGGCCACGGACGATGAGGAGGCGGAGGTTTCTGGCCATGGTGCAACGGAGACCTTCGGCGATGCTGCCGCCGAGGGCGCAGGCGAAGACCTGCGCGGCGATCACGATGACGATGGCGCCGGGTTTCAAGACGACACGCACCGGGCCGCTGGCCAAACCGACCCGGGCGCGGATCGGGATGGCGCCCCGCAGGACCTTGCCGGCGCTGCGGACGGTCGAGACCCGACATCCGCTGCCGACACCACCCGGGAGGCGGAAGAGCTTGAGCGCGCCGGAGCGCCGTCACACGCCGGTGCTGACCAAGCTCCGGGCGCGGCGGAATCCAGTGCGCACCCGGCACCAGACAGCGCCCTTACCGGGGCCGGTGAGCGCGACGGGGACGCCGCGGCAGACCCGACCTGGGGCGCAGACGAACCCGGCGCCCGGCCCACAGCCGACATCCATGGACCCGCGGCAACGTCCTCCGCTGGCACCACAGAGGCGCCCATGCCGCTTGGGGCTGAAAGCGCGGGCGACGCTGGCAAAACGCTTGTCGACGCGGCTGCCCGTTCCGACGCTCGCACGCCCGCGCACCAACAGACCGCCGCGCCCGAGCATGCCACGGTGCCGGCCGCCGCGCCCCCCGATCCCCAGGTTTTTCTGGCGCTCCAAGACCAGCTCGGCAAACTTTTGGAGCGGATGCCGCTCGCGCCGCCCCCGGCGACGGGGCCCCAGGATGTCGATCTGGCCGCGGTCACCTCCCTTCTTGCCGCGCGGTTGCCAGACGCGCCCCCCGCGAGCAGTGCGCAGGTCGCAGAACTCACCCGCCGCTTAAGCGAAATGGAGCAGCGCGTTCTGTCAACGCTGCCTTCTGGTGAAAAAGTCTTTCAAATGCTCCGTCAGCGTCTCGACGGGCTTCAGGCCAGCGCCGACAAAATGCTCTCGCACTTTGCGCCGGGCCAAAGCCCTGAGGGTTCAGGCGATGACGACGGGCCCAGCGCCTCCGACCGCGCGGCGCTGAAATCCGCGCTCGATGGGGTGATGTCGCGTCTTGACGGGATGCGCACGGCGCTTGAGGCGCCCGACGCGCTTCCGAGCGCTGCGGAAGAGACGCTGTCACGGTTGGCCCGGCACTTGGAAACCATTGAAGCGGCGTTGTCGCCAACGGCGGACAGCGGGCTTCACGCACAGCTCGCCGCGCTGGCGGAGGGGCAAACCTCTGGGACCCTGGCGCTCGCCAAACTCGGTGAGGAAACCGAGGCCGCGGCGGCGCGCGACCGCGAGATCCTTGCGGGTGTCGCGGCGCGGACGGCAGGCCTTCCGGACGCGGCGTCGCAGGCGCCCCTTGCCGCACTCCATGCGGAGGTGTCGCGGGCGGCCGCGGGTTCGGACCGGCTTGAGGATCTGGCCGAGCAACTCTCGACCCTTGTCGACAGCCGTGGCGAGAGCACCGCGCAACTCAGCACCATGGAAGCGACGCTGCACGCGCTTCAATCCGAGATCGCGCATATCGGCCGCGAGATCTCAGCCAAGCACACGGACCAGAGCGCCGCGGCCGGGCCCCAAGCGGAGCTCAGCACCCGTGTCGACGCCCTGACGACAGAGGCGGCATCGCTCGGGGAGGGAGGTCCGCCGACCCCGTTGTCTAACCCGGCCCCCCTGTCCAGTCCGGCCACCGTGGCGGCGGCCGCGGGCGCTGCGGCCCCGCCACCGGATCAAACGGACATCGATCCCGCCATCCCAGAGACCGCGGCGCCGGGTGCCGACCAAATGCACGCCGCGACGGTGGCGGCTAGGCTTTCGGACATCGCCGAAAGCCTAGCGCAGTTGACTGAAGAACGTGCCGGGCTGGCGAAAACGGTCGCAGGGGTTGCGACGGAAGACGCGCTTGCCGACCTCCGCGGCGATGTTCGCGACCTTGCGGCACACCAAGAGGCAAAGCAGAGGCCCGAAAAAGAAAGCGAGAACAAAGCCACGGAGGAAGGGAAAAG
>CALCPC010000234.1 GCA_937900975.1 uncultured Paracoccaceae bacterium | reverse complement strand
GGCGGTCGGCACGGTCAGCCCTCCGGGCAAAACCTGCGTGCCGGCGCCGTTGATGAGCTGTACCTCCGACTCGGGCACGAAGACTTTTGCGGGGGCGGAGCCTGTTGGCCGCACCTCATTGGCATACTGCACCTCGAACGTGTAAGGACCGAACGGCGCGGTCGAGCCGCCCGCCGCGGTTCCGTCCCAGGTGAATGTGCTTTCCCCCGGCGCCAGGGGCTGGGCGAAAACGGTCTGGTCGAAATCGTCCTTGATCACAAGGGTGCTTGACGAAGCCGTTGGGTCCAACGGCACCTCGATGTCGAGCGGCGCCCCGTCAAAGGCGGCGCGACCTGTCACCTGAACCTCCTGCCCGATCCAAGATGAGAGTTCGATCAAGCCGGCCTCACCGGACAAAAGCCCAGAGATGTCGGTCAAAAGGTCGTTGCTGAGTATCTGCTGCTCAAGCGCCGAGAAGGTGGCGAGCTGGGCCACAAACTCTGTCGAATCGGTTGGGTTCAGCGGGTCTTGATACCGCAATTGCGCCGTCAGCAACGTCAGGAACGTATCAAAATCCGTGCTCAACGCGGCGGTCGAGGAGGCGCTTTGCGACGGGGTCACAGGTTCGGCGGCCGCGGGTTGGGCCGCGTGAGCGGTTTGGGCGGTTGGGATGATGCCCATCGGGTCTCCCCTTATATTGCTTGGATCTTGCCCGGTGCGGCCCGGGCCCCTCGTTCCTTTTTGTGGCGCGTCTCAAGGTCGGGCGGATCAGCCAGGCCCCCGGCGTCGCAGACCGAGCGCCAGGCAGGGTGCCGGCCCATGGCGCACGGCTACAGCCGGATGTCCAACCCGCTGGCGCCCGCCAGCGTGCCGCCCGGCACCTCCGCCAACACCACGGCGGGATCGCCTTCGGGCTGAAACGCTGCTTCGGCGGCGGAAAAGCCGCCCTCCCCCCCGCCGTTCGGCGTGCTGCCAAAGTTCAGCGTCACGCCGGAAAACCCGGCATCGGCCAGGGTCCGTTCCAAGGCGTCGGCATGGCGCCGAAGCAGCGCCTCGATCTCGGGCCGCTCGGCAGTGATGGTGCCGGTCAAGGCGCCGTCCAAACCCGAAAAACCGATGCGCACCCGGCCGAGTTCGGGCGGGTCTAGTCGGATCTCGACATCGCCGGTCGCAGCACCAGTCTGGTTCGACAACCGCAAAATCATTTGATCGGCGATTTGTGGCAAGACGGCGTTCTGGCGTATTTGCGGCAGCGCGCTGGCCCGCGCTTCTGCCAGCGAAAGCCGAAGATCCTCTCGCAGCACCAGATCCGCGCCTTCGCTTGCGCCATCGAGCCGCAGAAGCGGTTTGTCAGGGGTCAGTTTGTCAGTCGGCAGACGCTGTGGCGCAACCGCCACGGCGGCGAAGCCTTCCGTCCGCGGGGCGGCGGCCTGCGGCTGTTGCGCTGCGGGCTCCGGCGTCCGGGCGGGCGCGGGCTCTGCCTCCCGCGTTGACAGCGCGGGGGCGCCCACCTCCGGATCTTGGGGCTGAGCGGCAGCGGCTTGCGGCGCTTGCGCTGGCGGTGTTGGCGGCGTCGGCGCGGATCGCGGGGCGAGAAGCGGCTCTGACTTTGCGACGTTCGGGGCGGCACCCGACCCGTCCGACGGTGTCGGCCCGGGCTTTGGCGCGTCAAGCGGCGGCTTTGCAATCGCGGAGGATGTGGTCACGCCGTCCGGCGCCGCATCGGCGGCCTGCGGATTGGGCAGCGCAGTGGCTGGATCGGTCGTGGGCCGCGCCGTTTGCGGGACCGACCGGGGTGGCAGCGCCGGAAAAGGAGCGTAGGCGGCCGACACGCGGGAGGGGCGAAGCGAATCGACA
>CALCPC010000233.1 GCA_937900975.1 uncultured Paracoccaceae bacterium | reverse complement strand
GCATAGATCCGCCCGTTTTGCGTGCATTTTAGAAAAATGTGAATTCCTTGAAGACATTCGGGCAAAGCGTTGCTACGCAGAAAGGGCCCGGCGGTACCGGATGCTCCGGCGCGTGTGTTCTGTATCGTCATCTGCCCTTCCCCCCCAGGCAAGATGCTGCGCGAAACCACCGGGCGGGCGCGTTGCCCTGATCCCTTCCGGGGATCGGGGCCGCGTTTTCCAAGCCACCCCATCACCTCCCCCGTCTCGACGCGCGTGCCGCGCAAAAGGTCTGTCGCCTATCCCAATGGACGCCCGCGGGTCACGCCTGCGCGCGCGGACGCGCCCGGGACACATTATGGCGCGGGCGCGCCGAGGATATCCCAAAGTGCCGGCACGCTCGCAGGACACACCGGGGCGCACCTTGGCCAGTGACATCGCCCGCGCGTTCCGTATGGTCGGGCCAAAGCAGACGTCGCGAGGGAGAGACATTATGAGATTGCGCGGAAAACGGGCCTTGATCACCGCCGCCGGCCAGGGGATTGGGCGCGCGACGGTCGAGGCCTTCATGGCCGAGGGCGCCGACGTCTTGGCCACCGACATCGACACGGGCCTTTTGGCCGGGTTGGACTGCCGCACCGCCGCGCTGAACGTGACCGACAAGGCCGCGGGCGATGCCGGCGTCGGGGGCGACGCGCCCGAAATCCTGTTCAACTGCGCGGGATTTGTCCACATCGGCACCATCCTGGACGCCGCGCTCGAAGAATGGGCGATGGCCTTCGACCTCAATGTCCGCTCCATGTTTTGGACCATTCGCGCGGCCTTGCCCGCGATGCTCGAGCGACGCCAAGGCGCGATCATCAACATGTCGTCGGCGGCATCCTCCATCCTCGGCGCGCCAAACCGCTGCATCTACGGGACGACCAAAGCGGCCGTTCTGGGCCTGACAAAATCCGTCGCCCGCGACTACATCGATCAGGGCGTGCGCTGCAACGCGATCTGTCCCGGCACCGTCGACAGCCCCTCCATGCACAACCGGCTGCGGGCAACCGGCGATTATGAGGCGGCGCTGAAGGCCTTTACCGCGCGCCAGCCAATGGGCCGCATCGCCGAAGCGGGGGAGATCGCGGCCCTCGCCGTCTACCTCGCCTCCGACGAAAGTGCCTTTATGACCGGGCAATTCAACATCATCGACGGCGGCTGGTCGGGCTAAGGGGGCACGGCCATGACACGCATCTTGATCACCGGGGGCGGTGGCTTTCTCGGCCAGAAACTGGCCGCCCGACTGCAAACCAAGGGGACGCTTGGCGCGGCTCGGATCGCTGAGATTGTGCTGGCCGACCTGACCCCGCCGCCGCCGCCCACGGGCCCGGTTCCTTGCCGGTCCGTGGCTCTGGACATCGCCGACAACGCCGCAGTTGGGCGGCTGTTCGAGCCGGCTTTCGATGTCATCTTTCATCTCGCGGCGGTGGTGTCCGGCGCGGCGGAGGCTGAGTTCGATTTGGGGATGCGCGTTAATCTGATGGGCAGCATCGCGGTGTTCGAGGCTGCGCGGGCGGCGGCCAACAGCCCCATTGTCGTCTATGCGTCTTCGGTGGCGGTCCATGGCGGCACGGCGCCCGATCTTGTCACCGACGGGGTGGAACTGAACCCGCAAACCTCCTACGGCACACAAAAAGCCATGGCCGAGCTTTTGCTAACGGATATGAGCCGGAAGGGTTTTCTCGACGGGCGCGGTCTGCGGTTGCCCACGGTCTCGATCCGCCCGGGCAAGGCGAACGCGGCGGCGTCCTCTTTCATGTCGTCGATCTTTCGCGACACGCTAGAGGGGCGCACGGCAAACTGCCCCGTCGGACGCGACTTTGCCGTCTGGCACTCTGCCCCCCGCACGGTCACCGACAATTTGATCCACGCGGCCGAGGTGGAGCGTGCGGCGTTGGGGCCAAACCGCTGCTTCAATCTGCCCGGACGCACCGACACAATCGGCGCAATGATCGACGCGATGACCCGCGTTGCCGGGCCGGATGCCGCGGCGCGGATTACTTGGGACGCCGATCCCGTGATCGCGGGCATCGTCGCCGGCTGGCGGGGGCATTTTCGCCCCGACCATGCGCTGGCCCTTGGGTTTCGCGCGGATGCATCCTTTGAAGACAGCGTGCGCTGGTTTCTAGAGGACGATATCGTCCGGGGCGCGTAGGGCCGACGACGGCGCCGGCCCTTCCCAGACGGGTCAGGGGGTGGCATGGTCTGGCAGAACCAGGAAAGGACCGAGATGGACGACATCCTGCTCAGCACCCGCGCCGGTGCCATAGCCACGCTTACGCTCAACCGGCCGCGGGCGCGCAACAGCCTTTCCCGCGCGATGCTGGCCCGGCTGGGAGAGGAGGTCGCGGCCCTCGGCGCCGATCCGGCCATCCGTGCGATTATCCTCGCGGCCAAGGGTCCTGTGTTCTGCGCGGGCCACGATCTCAAGGAAATGACCGCCGCCCGGGCCGCCCCCGATGGCGGCCGGCATTTTTTTGAGGAAACGATGGCGGAATGCTCGGCCGTGATGCAGGCCATCGTCGCCTGCCCCCGGCCCGTGATCGCCGAGGTTGGCGGCATGGCCACGGCAGCGGGCTGTCAGTTGGTCGCCAGCGCCGATCTGGCTGTTGCGTCGGACACGGCCCAGTTTGCCACGCCCGGCGTCGATATCGGCCTTTTCTGCTCGACCCCCATGGTCGCGCTGTCGCGCAATGTGCCGCGCAAGCAGGCGATGCGGATGCTGCTGACCGGTCGCCCGCTTTCGGCGGAGGAGGCTGAGCGTCACGGCCTGGTCAGCGATGTCGTGCCCGCCGACGCTTTGCGCGCCACTACCAACGCGCTGGCCGCGGAGATCGCCTCAAAATCCGCGGCCACTGTCCGGATCGGCAAGGCCGCGTTTTATGCCCAGGCCGAGATGCGTCTTGCCGATGCCTATTCCTATGCGCAGGCGGTGATGGTTGAGAACATGCTGAACCGCGACGCCAAAGAAGGGATTGAGGCCTTCCTGGAAAAGCGCACCCCCGCTTGGACCGAAAGCTGAGCTGGATCTGCGCGGGCAAAGCCGCTTTCGACCGGAGCCCTACCCTTGGGCGTTTCGTGAAATACCCCAGACATCAAGCAGCGCCTTGCGCCTTGAAACCCTCGATTTCAGGCGGTGCTAGCGGATCCAGGTTTTCCCGAAGCGCCTCAAAATAAGCCGACCACGACCGGACCGGCGGCACGCGCGTTACCGGCAAATCGCGGTCGGGTCGTCGAAGAAAGCCGTCAGATCGCCAAAAACAGCGCGGTGCGGACGGTAGACCCAAGCAAGGCTGGCGATCATTCCAATATGGTCGCCCCCGGGGTGAGCGCGGCGGGCGGTACAGGCATCGGGGGCGGCGGCCTCGACCCGTTCAATGTTGATCAACCCCACCGTTTCGTCCGCGCCGCCCCATAAAAACAGCATCGGGGGCATCTGCGCATCTGCAAAACTGCCAACTTGCATCTCGGGATAGGCTTGTGGCGGGCCGAACATGTCCTCCAGGTCTGGCGCGTCAGGGGTGAAGTGATAGGGCCCGGCCAGCCCGGCAAACCCGGCAAGTGTCGTCTCTGCCGCCCCCGCCGCCCGCAAATACCGCCGGTCCGCAGCCAAAAGCGCGCCGATATGCGCGCCCGCGGAGTGACCGCTAAGAAACGCGCGCCCAAGCTCGCCCCGGTCTTCCGCTATTTCCCGTGCGACCCAGGCAACCGCCCGCGCACCATCCTCGACAAAGGCCGGGAACCGCACATCGGGGTATTTCCGATAATCGGGGATCACCGTCAGATAGCCGGCGCGCGCCAAACTTGTGCCGACAAAGGCATAATCCTGCCGGCGCCCCTCGGTCCACCGGCCGCCGTAAAAGAACACGACCACCGGAAAGGGGCCCGCGCCCTTTGGCCTGTAGATGTCAAGCTTAAGGCCGGTTTCGGCATCGAAGACGACGCCGCGCCGCACGGTGCCGTTAAAAAAATGCGTGGGCAGGTTGGCGACGGCAAAAGCCACCGACCCGCCCGACTGCCACAGGGCTGCCCCGCCAAGCAAGCCGAGAAGAAGGGCGAAGACGACAAATCCGGTCAGCAATCGCCCCCCTTTCAATGCGTTAGCCCGCGTGACAGCTCGCGGCATTGCGCGCCCAAGGCAGGTCGCGCAGATGACTGTCGTCAAAGAACCCGACCGGCATCAGCTTGAACCCGCAGGTGATGCACGGCTGCACGGGGAAGTCTTCGGGCCGCGGGATGTGATGCAGGCCAAACGTGTGCCAAGCGACCAGATCCGTGCCGACCAGATCCCGGTCGCCGACGACAAAGGCCGGCAGCCCATCGGACCCGTCCGAGGCGTTCACGAACTCTCCCGCCGGGAACCGTTCCTCGGCGTCATAGGCCGTAACCCAAAGGTCCTGGAACGTGTAGCCCGCGCGCCGGCCCGACGGACCGTCGGGGGAGATATAGGGCGTGACCACATCCGTCGGCAAAAGCTTATAGGCCGTCGGCAGACCGGTAAGACCGGTTTTCTCGGCGCTTTTAAACTTCCAATAGCGGTGGCTGGCCTGGTCGGCCTTACGGCAGGCCTCGGCCTCGCTCGCCAGCACGGTCTCGCCCATCTTATAGGCGTTGCCATAGGGGTTCGCGGGCCCCATCGGCTCAGCCTCTGTGTTGCACTCCACCGCCGTGTTGGCGTCGCCGTCGACGGCCCAATCGAGCCTTGCGCAAAACGTGTGCTGGTGGATCTGGCCCAAGACACCCGGCACGACCTCCACACCGTAGGGCCCGGGTTTGCCCGGCTCGCAGGCGGTGGTGTTGATCACGCCGGTCGCCTTGATCTCAAACTCAATCGTGCCGTCGAGATGCAGGTACCAATAGTATCCATATTCATAATTGCCGACCGTCGCGATGGTGGAGATCACCAGCCGGCGCGCGCGCCGAACCTCTGTCGTGTCGAGACGGAAATCATAGTGTTTCCACGCCACGCCCATATCTTCCTCATGGATGCAAATGGCGTTTTTGATCGTCTCGACCTCCCCGTCGCGGCCGTTCAGCGCGGCGTCGATATAGCGGATCGCGCCGAGGCAGTCGCAGCCCAGCTCCAACGGGTTGACCAGCCGCCCGATCCCGTACTCGCCGACATCGAAGACGTTCTTGCGCGGATGCCGCCCGTCGGGGGAGCCATAGGGCACCATCATCTCGACAATCGACGCACGGTACAGAACCGGCCGCCCGGCGATGGAGATGTCGTGCAGCGTCAGCCCTTCCCGCGCGTTAAAGCCGATCTGAAGCGTCCAGTCGGCCCAGGACAGGCGGTGCCCTTCCAGCGTAAAGCTGACGCCCTCGGGCTGGACGACATTGATCGGGCGCAGATCCTGGCGCACGACCTCCTGATAGCGCCGGTCATAGTTCCAGGGCGCTTTCGGGATCGGCACATCGCCGACATCGCGGACCTCCAACACCTCACCGGTGTTGATGTCCACCGTGGCGTTCAGGCCATCGATGGGATGCGCGTATTGGTGATCGTTGGCCTCGTTGCGCACCCAGCAAAAAACGTGCGAGACACGGCGCCCCGCTTCCTCGGCGATGCCGAAATTGCCGGCGGACCAGGGGTCGGCGGTCACCAGGTCCATGTCGGTGATCCCCCGCCGGGCGCAGGCGGCGACAAAGCGCGGATCGGCTTTGACCGCGTTCTCCACCTCCATGAACTCCACCGGCGCGATCATCGGCACCGCGTCGGGCAGATGCGTCTGCGACACGACCTTGCCTTCGGAAAGCGAAACGCGGCAGCGCGTCACGCCCGGCCGGTCGATGTGATAGGCGTTGACCCAGGCCTCGCGGTTCAGCGGATCGCCGGGGCGAAAGCGCCGCACGACGCCTTTCGGCGGCTCGGCCAGTTCTACCATCTCAAACCGCGCGCTGGCGCCGTCGGGAATGCCGGCGCGGATCAGGGCGACAGCCTCCTGGATCTCCTCCGCGGTCAGCGGAGAAAGCGGGTACACTTCACTGATCGGTGTGGTTCCGTCCATGCGTCTTCTCCCATGTTTGGGCCCGCCCCGGCTGGGGCGGGCAGTCGGTTATTTCTTCAGCCGCGTCCAGATCGCATCGTAAAGCGCCTGAACCTCTGGCGCGCAGACCTGGACAAACGTGCCCGCGGGCGCGCTGGCGGGCGGATTTTGTTCGGGCGAGCTTTTCAACGCGTCGCTCAAAAGCGGGGTCACGCCCGTCACCCCGGCCGTGTATTGGGCAAAATTCGACACTTCCGCGATGTTCTCAGGCTCCAGCAAGAAGTCCATGAATTTGATCGCGCTCTCGCGATTGGGTGCGTCTTTGAGCAGGACGACATTGTCCATCCAAACGACATAACCCTCCTTTGGGTAGGCATATTCGATCGGCGCACCCTCGGCCCGGGCCTTTGCGCCGAACCCGTTCCAGATCATCCCCACCGAGGCATCGCCCGACACCAGCACGTCCTTGGCCCCGTCGGAGTTGAAGGAGGCCCAATGCGCCTTCGCCCCATTCACAGTCTCGGACAATAGCTTCAGCGCCTCGCGGTCGGTCGAGCATTGCTCGATCCCAAGGTGAAGCGAGGCCAGCGCCAGAAGCTCCCCCTGCGTGTCCAGCACGTTGATCTTGCCTTTCCGCGCCTCGGGCGGATCGAAGATGATGTCGGTCGTGT
>CALCPC010000232.1 GCA_937900975.1 uncultured Paracoccaceae bacterium | reverse complement strand
GGTCGAGATCGCGCAGCGGGCCGCCGAGGTGCTCGCGCCGCTTGCGGCGGCGGGCGCCAGGATCGCTGGGTTCGGTCCCGACGGTCTTCACGCCCATGCCACCGCGCGCCACCGAGCGGTCGCCTCGGGATCCCTTGCCGCGGTCAACGCGCTGCTCGCCCTCGGCGCGCGGCGCGATGTCCGCGACAGGGTACACGAGGCCACAGCGCTCGATAGGGCCGCGCATCTCGGCGCGGCGGAGCTTGATTAGGCCGCGCATTTCGGCGCGGCGGAGATTGCGGCCGTGCTGACGCGCGGGACGGCAGAGCGCGCGCCCTAAACCCGGTGGCGCGCCAGCCTTTAGGCTGTGACAAAAACGCTCCACGGGGTCTAGCCTCCGCCGGGCCTGGCCGCGGACGCCGCGCGCCGTGGCCCGACTGTGGCGGCATCCGGTCCCGAGCCGGGCCGACCGAGCGCGCCGGGGGAACCCGTGGCGGTCGACCCCCGGCACCGCGGGGCGATTTGGTGTCCGGTGCGGCGGGACTTGACAGGTCATGGCCTGCGGGGTGACGTGGGCCATGCTCGACCTCCGCCCTGTCGGCTATGTCATCGGTTTTTTGACCGCCGCACTTGGCGCCGCAATGGTCGTGCCGTTTTTGGCCGATGTCATCGAAGGCCGCGGCGATCCCGGAACGTTCGGCACCTCCGCCTTTCTGACCGTCCTGACCGGCGTCGCGCTGATGCTGGCCTGTGCTTCTAGCCGGACCAGCGCGCTCAGCCTGCAGCAGACATTCCTTCTGACCACGCTGACATGGCTGTTGTTGCCGGTGTTTGGCGCGCTGCCGTTCTGGATCGGGGCCGCGAACGCAAGTTATACCGACGCGTTTTTCGAGGCTATGTCGGGGCTGACCACCACCGGGGCCGCCGTTTTCACCGGGCTGTCGGGCCTGCCAGCCGGAACGCTTCTTTGGCGTGCGTTGCTGCAATGGTTCGGCGGCATCGGGATCATCGTGGTGGCGCTGGCCTTTCTGCCCTCGCTTAAAGTCGGGGGGATGCAGATCTTCCGCTCTGAAGGGTTTGACACTTTTGGCAAGATCTTGCCCCGCGCGGCCGAGATCGCGACCACGGTCAGTTGGATTTACCTGGTCGTCACAGGGGTTTGCGCGCTGGCCTACACGCGCGCAGGGATGAACGGGTTCGATGCGCTTTTGCACGCGCTGACCACCGTCTCGACGGGCGGGTGCTCGCGCTATGACGCGTCGATGGGGCAGTTCAGCGGCGCCGTGCAGTATGTCGCGATTGTGTTCATGATCATCGCGAGCCTGCCTTTTGTCCGATATGTCGCGTTGGTCACCGGCGATCTGCGGCCGCTTTTTCGGGACAGCCAGGTACGCTCTTATCTTGTTGTGATCGCGGTCAGCGTTGGGGTTCTGACGGTCTATGTCCAAACCACAACCTTCTCGGATTTCGAGGAGGCGTTTCGCAGCGTTCTTTTCAACATCGTCTCGATCATTTCCGGCACCGGCTATGCCTCGGCCGATTACCAACTTTGGGGGCCTTTTGCGGTCGCGATATTCTTTCTTTTAGGGCTGATCGGGGGTTGCGCAGGCTCGACCGCCTGCTCGGTGAAGATCTTTCGCTACGAGCTTTTGATTGCCACGCTTGCCGCGCGCATCCGGGAGGTGCACGCCCCCGCGGGTGTGTTCACGCCCCGGTATGAGGGGCGGCCGATTGCCGAGGATGTGATGAACTCGGTCATGGCGTTTTTCATGCTGTTTTTGTCCAGCCTCGCGGTGATCGCGGTCATCCTGGCGTTTCTGGGGCTCGACCCGGTTACGGCGATCTCGGGGGCAACGTCGGCGCTGGCCAATATTGGCCCGGGGCTTGGGCCAGAGATCGGGCCGGCGGGCAATTTCGGCGGTTTGCCCGACAGCGCAAAATGGGTTTTGGCGATGGCGATGCTTTTGGGCCGGCTTGAGTTGATGTCTGTCTTTGTGCTGTTCACGGCCGCGTTCTGGCGGCGGTAGGCCATGGCGTGGCCCCGCTTTGGAGCGCGCCCTTGCGTTGACCCGGCGGGCAGGGCGGCCTAGAGGGACGCGCAGTGGACAGACCAAAGCCAAGATGACGGAGCGAAGATGACAGGGCGACCGCACTCTTTCCAAGAGATCATTCTTCGTTTGCAGGCCTATTGGGCGGGGCAGGGCTGCGCGCTTTTGCAACCCTATGATATGGAGGTCGGCGCGGGCACTTTTCACCCCGCCACCACGCTGCGCGCGCTCGGCCCCCGGCCTTGGGCTGCGGCCTTTGTGCAACCCTCGCGCCGCCCGACGGATGGGCGGTACGGCGAAAACCCGCACCGGTTGCAGCACTATTATCAGTTTCAAGTCATCATAAAGCCGAGCCCACCGGATTTGCAGGAGCTGTATCTCGGCTCGCTTGAGGCCATTGGCATCGATATGGCCACCCATGATGTGCGCTTTGTCGAAGACGATTGGGAAAGCCCGACGCTGGGCGCGTGGGGCTTGGGGTGGGAGGTTTGGTGCGACGGGATGGAAGTCAGCCAATACACTTATTTTCAGCAAGTCGGCGGCCATGATTGCCACCCCGTCGCGGGGGAGCTGACCTATGGGTTAGAGCGGTTGGCGATGTATGTTCTTGGTGTCGACCATGTGATGGAGATGCCCTTTAACGACCCGCAAACCCCCATTCCGCTGTCCTATGGCGATGTCTTCCGCCAGCCGGAGGAGGAGTACAGCCGCCACAATTTCGATGCCGCATCGACCGAAATGTTGTTGCGCCATTTCGAGGACGCGGAGGCCGAATGCGCCCGGCTTTTGAAGGCGCCGGAAACCGATCCCAAGACCGGGCGTCGGATCATCATGGTCCACCCCGCGTATGACCAAACCATCAAGGCGAGCCATCTTTTCAATCTTCTCGACGCGCGCGGCGTGATCAGCCCGACCGAACGCCAGGCCTATATCGGCCGCGTCCGGACGTTGGCCAAGCGCTGTGCCGACGCCTATTTGCGCACCGAAGCCGGCGGCGGCGCAGCGGCGGTTGCCGCCAACACGGACGCGACGCTGACGCATTAACCGACAACCGCGTGTCCTTCGCGGCATGTCCTTCGCGGCGGGGCCGCAAGGGGCGGACGACGCAACCTGTGCGCATCG
>CALCPC010000231.1 GCA_937900975.1 uncultured Paracoccaceae bacterium | reverse complement strand
TGCGCGAAGCGGCCCGACCAACCTTGCGCTTGTCACCTTTTTGATCCCGGTCAGCGCCATCTGTCTTGGGATCGTTTTTTTGGGCGAAACCCTGATGCCCCGCCACATCCATGGCCTTATCCTGATCGTGTTGGGGCTTAGCGCCATCGATGGGCGCCTTTTCCAGCGCCGCCGGCGCAACGGCGTTCGGCGCTAAACCGAATGCCGGCTGCCGCGCCCAGCATGCGAAAGCCGGGCGCGGCCGGGGCCCGGTGCAGCGGGAAAAGAGGGGGGGTCCTCTCCGCCAAAAAAAGCTCTAGCTCTCGGGCATGACGCCCGACGCCCTTCTTCACCCGACGCCTGCGGGGCTTTACTGCCCGCTTGGCGATTTCCACATCGATCCCGTGCGCGCGGTTCCCCGCGCGCTGATCACCCATGGCCATGCCGACCACGCCCGCGCGGGCCATGGCCAGGTGCTGGCGACACGGCGCACGCTGGACATCATGGGGCTGCGCTACGGCGCTGGTTTCGCGGGTGAGGTTCAAGCGGCAGAGGGCGCGCACCGGATCGGCGATGTCACCGTCGCCTTTCACCCCGCGGGCCATGTCCTTGGCTCTGCCCAGATCTCGGTCACCCATGGCGGGCTGCGGATCGTCGCGGCGGGCGACTATAAGCGGGGCGTCGATCCCACGGCCGAGACGTGTGAGCCGGTGCCCTGCGACGGCTTTATCACCGAGGCGACCTTCGGTCTGCCGGTGTTTCGCCACCCCGACCCGCGGGCCGAGATCGCAAAGCTCCTCGCCTCGCTGCGCGCCTTTCCCGACCGCGCGCATCTGGTGGGGGTCTATGCGCTTGGCAAGGCGCAGCGCGTGCTTCGCCTGATCCGCGACGCGGGCTATGACGAAACGTTCTATATCCACGGCGCCTTGGAAAAGCCTTGCACGTATTACGAGGCGGAGGGGATCGCGCTGGGCCCGCTGGCGCCGGCGACATCCGAAAAACGCGCGGCGCCGGAATTTGCTGGCCGGATCATCCTTGGACCGCCCTCGGCCTTTGCCGCGCGCTGGGCGCAGCGTTTTCCCGACCCGCTGATCGCTTTTGCCAGCGGCTGGATGCAGATCCGCGCGCGCACCCGCCAGCGGGGCGTCGAACTGCCGCTGATCATCTCGGACCATGCCGATTGGGCAGAGCTGCCCGCAACATTGACCGAGCTTGATCCCGGCGAGGTCTGGGTCACCCATGGGCGGTAGGAGTCTCTGGTGCGCTGGTGCGCGCTTGAGGGGCGCGCGGCGCGGCCGCTTTACCTTGTCGGCTATGAGGATGAGGCCGAATGACGCCGCTTGGCCCATCTCCGACCTTGCCCAACGGGGGCCGAGGGCGGGCCGCATGAGGGCGTTTGCCACGCTTCTCGACCGGCTGGTGGTTACGCCGGGGCGCTTGTCCAAGCTGCGGCTTTTGCAGACTTATTTCCGCGAAGTCCCCGACCCCGACCGCGGCTGGGGCCTCGCCGCGATCACCCGCGACTTGGAGCTTCCGGGCGTGAAGCCCGCGATGTTGCGGGCGCTGGTGGCCGAGCGCACGGATGAGGAGCTTTTCCGCCTGTCCTACGATTATGTGGGCGATCTGGCCGAAACCATCGCGCTGATTTGGGAGGGGGATCCCGATGGCAGCGTCCCGCCGCTTCGCGAGGTCGTGACGCTTTTGCAGACGACCAGCCGCTCGGACGCGCCGGGGCGGGTTGCGGCCCTGCTTGACCGGAGCGGCCCATCCGAGCGGTTCGCGCTTCTCAAACTGGTTACGGGGGGGCTGCGGGTCGGGGTTTCCGCCCGGCTGGCCAAGCAGGCACTGGCCGCCTACGGCGCCGTCGACGTGACCGAGATCGAGGAGCTTTGGCACGGGCTGGCGCCGCCCTATGAGAGCCTTTTCGCCTGGCTCGACGGGCGGGCCGAGAAGCCGGCGCAAGCCGCGGCAAGCCCTTTCCGCCCTGTAATGTTGGCCACCGCGTTGGAGGAAGAGAGCCTCGCCACCCTCGCGCCCGGCGATTTTCTGGGCGAATGGAAATGGGATGGGATCCGGGTTCAGGCGACCGCTGAGGGCGGCGTGCGGCGGCTCTACTCTCGCACCGGCGACGATATCTCGCGGTCGTTTCCCGATCTGCTGGCTGCCATGACGTATGAGGGCGCCCTCGATGGGGAGCTTTTGGTGGTTCGCGATGGGGCCGTCGCGCCGTTTTCGGACCTGCAACAGCGCTTGGGACGCAAAACGGTGTCGGCCAAGATGCAGGCGGGATACCCGGCCTTTCTGCGCGCCTACGACCTGTTGCAGGACGGCGCGGAAGACACGCGCCGCCTTCCGTTCCAAGAACGCCGGGCAAGGCTAGAGGCGTTCGCAAAAACGTTGGATCCCGCGCGTTTCGATGTCTCGCCGCTCCTGCCCTTTGACGATTGGGCGGCGCTGGCGGCGGCGCGCGCCGATCCGCCCGACGCGGTCGTCGAGGGCGTGATGCTGAAGCGACGGGACAGCGTTTATGTGCCCGGCCGGCCAAAAGGGCCGTGGTTCAAGTGGAAGCGCGACCCTTATCTGATCGACGCTGTCCTGCTTTATGCGCAGCGCGGTCATGGCAAACGCTCTAGCTTTTATTCTGATTTCACCTTCGGTGTGTGGACCGCGGCGGGGGCGTTGGTGCCGGTTGGAAAGGCGTATTTCGGCTTTACCGACGCGGAACTGCGCCAGCTTGATAAATTCGTGCGCGATCATACGGTTGAGCGCTTCGGTCCGGTCCGCTCGGTTCGGGCTGGCGCCGATTTCGAGCTGGTTTTGGAGATTGCCTATGAGGGGCTGCACCGCAGCACGCGGCACAAATCCGGGGTCGCGATGCGGTTTCCCCGGATCTCGCGCTTGCGCTGGGACAAACCGGCGGCGGAGGCGGATCATCTTTCGACCTTGGAGGCGATGCTGCCCGTCGAGAGCGCGCCTAAAGTCTGATTTGGGCCTCAAACGGCAGGTGGTCGGAGGCCGCGCGAAACGCTGGGCTGTCCCAGACGCGGGGCTCCAACACCTGCGCCCCGCCAAGGCCCAACACCCGGTCAAGCGGCAAAAGCGGAAACCGCGCGGGAAAGGTCGCGCGCACCGGCCCGGACAGCGCACGCCCCACCACCCGCGCCGAAAGCGCCAGCCCGCCCCAGGGCCGCCATTCGTTAAGATCGCCAAGCAGGATCGCGGGCGCGGCCGGGCGCCGGGAAAGCGCCTGCCCGATGGCGCGCATCTGCACAATCCGAAGCGGCTGACCCAGCGAAAGATGCGTCGCGATCACCCAAAAGCGCGGCGGCCCCGCCATCTCGACCAGGATCGCGGCACGCGGGCAGCGCCCCGGCAGATCGAGCGCCTGCGCCGACACCGGCCGGTGCCGGCGATGGGCCAGCAGAACGACGCCCTGCAGCCCGTCGCTGTCCGCCCCCGTCCGCAAGTCCCGGGCAGGATGCGCATGGCAAACCGCATGCGTGCGGTCGAGGCGCGGCAGGTCCAAAAGCCGCGCGAAAGGCGCCCGTTCCGCATCCGCCTCGACCAGCGCCAGGAAATCGACGGGTGCTGCAAGAAGCGTGTCGAGGCAGTCATGGATCCGCGCCGCATCGGCGCGCCCGTCACGCCCCCGCGTGCGATGGATGTTCCACGTCAAGCAGCGCAGGTGCAACGCGGCCTCCAGCCACTGTGACGGCCGCGAGCGGGCGGAAAAAACCACGCGATCAAGCGCGTCGACGGCTTCGGGCACTGCGAACCGCTCTGGCGCAGCAAAGGGTTGCCACGGCCGCGATGGGTGATGGCGCGCCCGGCGGGCCTGGTCCCTCTGGCGAGACCGCGCTTTTGCCGCGACGTGCGCGCCGCCGACGAGGCAGCGGTGCCGCGCGGCCAAACGACAGAAGCCTTTGCAACGGGGGTCTTGGGGGGCTTGGCCCGGCGCCCGCTCATGGCGCCGCCGCCGGTAAAGGGGCGTCGGCGCGGCGGGCATAGAGATCGCCCGATGGCGCGGTCGGCGGCAGCGCAGATAGCCACGCGCGCGCCGCATCCGCGTCGCGCCACTCGGGCCACAAAAGCCTGTGCCGCTCCCCCTCCACAACGTTGAAATGGTAGCGGCCAAGCGCTGTAAGCCGGGCGAGGGCCGCGCGTGTCACATCCGGCAGCCCCGGCAGATACTCAAACGCGATCAGCGGGGCAGGCCTGCTGAGCCCGGCCAAAACCTCCGCTTCGAAGCCCTCGACATCGATCTTGATGAAATCGGGCTGGCCGTGGATCTCGGCCAGCGCATCTAGCGTGGTCACCGTGACGGGTTGGCGCTGATCCCAGGCGACAAGGCCAACGCCTGGCAGCCGGCCGGCGGCGGTTGCGAAATCCGGCGTCAGGGACGAGACGGTGGGGTGCAGCCGTGAGACGGCCATCTCGGCCACGGCGGCACGCGCGCCGACAGCCGCCTCGACCAGCGCGATGTCGCGGGGCAGGGTGCGGCGAAGAAATCCGGTAAAGGGCGCCTGCGGCTCCACCGCCACGACCCGCGCGCCGGCCCGGCGCAGCGCGCGCGACCGGTTGCCGACATGGGCGCCGATGTCGAAAGCGCGCGCGCCAGGCGGCAAAAGCGTCTTGTAGAGGGCCACCAGGGCCCGGGTTTTCGCCGGTTGGCCATAGTAAATCGCCAGCGACCGGCCAAGACCGACGGCCGCGCGCCACCCGATCCTGGGGGTGGGCGGTTTGTTTTGGTTTCTGTCCGGTGCCAAGCGTTGCCTCCTTTCCAACAGTTTGGACCGGCGACGCCGCGGGGGCCATGGCCAATTTCAACCGCCGGCCGGCCGCGCGCGCCCAAGGGCGCGCGAAGCAGCGCGCTGGGTGTCGCGGCGAAGCTGCGCGCTGGGTGGCGCGGCGAAGCAGCGCGCCGGGGGGTAGCGGCGGAGCCGCGCGCTGGGGGTCGCGGCGGAGCTGCGCGCTGAGGGACTTGGCGAAGATGCGCCTATAAAGTCGCGGCGCAGCTGCGCCACTGAAGTCGCGGCGGAGCTGCGCCCGCAGGGTCGCAGCGCTCCGTGCCTACGGGCGTAGCGGCGACGTGGCGTCATCTGCGGCGGCAGCGGCAGTTTGTCCGTGCGACGCGGGATGCTTTGCCCGGACCTTGTAGGGCGGCCGTGCCTCTGTCACACGGGGTGCGGTCGCGACGTTGGCAAACCGGGCGCGCGGCAGCCCTCTCAACGATCGGAAAGGCCATCGTCCCGCGCCATGCCCACCGCCACCGCCCTTTGGATAACAGCGCCCGAAACGGCCAGCCTGCGCCCGGCTGAGGTGGTGGCCTGCGCAGGCGATGTAGTGGTGCGCACAGCCTTTTCGGCGATCAGTCGCGGGACTGAGCGGCTGGTGTTTCAGGGCCGCGTGCCGCGATCTGAGCATCAGCGGATGCGCGCGCCCTTCCAGGACGGCAGCTTTCCTTTTCCCGTCAAATACGGTTATGCGGCAGTCGGTGCGGTAGACGCGGGGCCAAAAGAGTGGCTTGGTCGGACGGTTTTCGCACTCTACCCCCATCAGACGCTGTTTGCCCTGTCGCCCACCGCCCTGATCCCGGTGCCCCAGGACGTGCCGCCGGAGCGGGCGGTTTTGGCGGCCAACATGGAGACAGCGCTTAACATCGTTTGGGATGGCGGGGTGGCACCCGGCGACCGCGTTGCCGTGGTCGGGGCCGGTGTGGTCGGCGCCTTGGCCGGCTGGCTGGCTGCGCGTATTCCAGGGACCGAGGTTACGCTTTACGACATCGCGCCCGACCGGGCGGCGCTGGCCGACCGGCTTGGCTGTCACTTCGCACTGGCGGCGCTGGATGAAACGACGGGCGCCGACGCGACCGGGGGCGCCGATTGTGTGATCCACACCAGTGCCAGCGCCGCGGGCTTGGCCTTGTCGCTGTCGCTGGCTGGGGCGGAGGCAGCGGTGGTGGAGGCCAGATGGTATGGCGACCGCCCGGTGCCGGCCCCGCTAGGCGCGGCCTTTCACGCCGGACGCCTTCGGTTGATCAGCAGCCAGGTCGGCCAGCTGCCCGCCATGCGCCGACCGCGCTGGACCCACCGGCGGCGGCTCACCACCGCGATGGCGCTTTTACGAGCACGAGAACTTGATGTGCTCTTCAGCGGCGAAACGCCGCTTACGGGGTTGGCCACCGCCTACAGGTCGATACTTAACAGTCCTATGACACTGTGCCATCGTGTGCGCCACGACCCATCCTAAAGGATCCGCATGTTTGCAGTTGAAGTCCGCGACCACATCATGATCGCCCACTCCCTTCCGTCGGAGGTGTTTGGGCCCGCACAAGGGATGCACGGTGCGACCTTCACCGTGGATGCGGCGTTTTTCACCGAGGATATCGACGCCCATGGGTTGGTGGTTGACATCGGTCTTGCGACCGAAGCGCTTGCGACGGCGCTGGGGCCGTTGCGCTATCAAAACCTCGACGCCGTGCCGGCGTTGGCGGGCAAATTCACGACGACGGAGTTTCTGTGCCACCACATTTGGACGGCGCTTGCCACCCTTCTGCGGGAGGGTGCGTTGCAGGACGCGGGCCGGGTGCGGCGGGTCAAGGTCACGCTTGGCGAAAGCCATGTGGCACGCGCCTGGTACGAGGCGGCAATATGACCGCAGCGGCGGCGACGCTGCCCGACCTGAACTTCGCGACGGATTGGTTGGCTTTGCGCGAACCGGCCGATCGCGCGGCCCGTGCCAAGGGGCTGATGGCCGCGGCGGCGGGTGCCGCGCGGGCGCGGTCGGGCAAGCCCTGCATCGTCGATCTGGGCGCCGGCACGGGCGCCTTGATGCGGGCGATGGCCGGCACGCTGCCGTTTGGCACCGAATGGCGGCTGGTCGACCAGGATGCAGCACATCTGGCCGAGGCGGCGCTGCAGCCCGTCGCCCCGATCACGACCGTGCGCGCGGATCTCACCGATTAGGACGCACTGCCGCTCGACCGCGCGGACCTTGTTGTGACCTCGGCGTTTCTCGACCTTGTGTCCGAGGCTTGGGTGCGCGGGCTGGCGGCGCGGCTTGCGGCGGCGCGGCTCGGCTTTTACGCAAGCCTCAGTTACGATGGCGCGCTGGCATGGACACCGCGTTTGCCCGAGGACGCAAAGATCGCCGCGGCGCTGAACACCGATCAAAAGCGGGACAAGGGGTTCGGTCCGGCGCTTGGTCCCGGTGCGGTGCGCGTGACCTCGGCGGCGTTTCGCGACCAGGGTTATGTCGTGCGGCTCAAGCACAGCCCCTGGATCCTGGGACCCTCGGGGGCTGAGGGGCAGTTGCAGGCCGCCTTTCTCGACGGTGTCGACACGGCCGTGGGGTCGGCGGCGCCGGGTTGGGCCGCGAAGCGCCGCGGGCATGCGGGCACGCTTCGGGTCGGGCATCTCGACCTTTTGGCGCTGCCGCCCGGGGCCGCGCAATGAACCGCGCCCCGCCGGGTCCCTTGAACGACGCCCATCCGGCCCCTGGCCCGCTGTCGGATTTTCATCGGGCAGAGATGACAACCGCCGTTTGGACGCATCTTTTGGCGCTGCGGCAGGGAGAGATCGCGCCGCTGCCGCCCACGCTGGGCCCGGGTGAGGCGGCGGCGGTCGCGCTTTATGCGCCCATAGCGCGGCGCGACCATGACGCACGGATCCTTGGCCAGATCGGCCAATCGCTCGACGGTCGGGTCGCGACCGAGGCGGGCGATGCACGCGACGTCTCGGGCCCCGACGGTCTGGCGCATCTGCACCGGTTGCGGGCGTTGGTCGACGCTGTGCTGATCGGGGTGCGGACGGCGCTTCTCGACGCGCCCCGGTTGACCGTGCGGATGTGCCCGGGGCCGAACCCGGCCCGCGTGATCATCGACCCTTCGGGCCGGCTTCCCGACGCGGCGCGGGTTCTGGCCGAAGATGGCGCCCGGCGGATCGTGATCCAGGCCGTGCCGCGCCCCCGCGCCGCGGGGGTTGAGGTGATCACCGTGCCGCGCCAGGGCGATTGGATCGCCCCTGATCGGATCCTCGACGCTTTGGCCGAACGCGGGCTCCGCTCCGCCTTGGTGGAGGGCGGCGGCATCACGCTGGCCCAGTTCTTGGAGGCGGGGCTCTTGTCGCGCCTGCATGTCGCCGTCTCACCCCTGATCATCGGCGCTGGGCCGCAGGGCCTGACCACGCCGCCCGTCGCCCTTTTGTCGGAGGCGCGGCGGCCGCCGACGCGGGTCTTCGGTTTGGGTTCGGACGTGCTCTTCGATTGCGATTTGGCCGCGGGGTAACTCCGGCCAGGCGGTCTGCGCTGCGGGATGACAGCCCGCAGGCCGCCAGCCGGTGCGGGATCTAACTTGGCCGGTTTCGCGGGGCCTATGAGGATGCACCGGTCTTCACCGGTCCCGGAGCGTTGGAAGCCAACCGGGCGCCCCCCTGCCTAAACCGAGCGAAACCCGCGCCAAGGTTGCAGAAAGCCGTGGCAAAACCGCAAACCGCTTCTGGGCCGAACGCCAGAACCCAAAACGGGCTTGCAGTCCAAAGGCGCGAAACTGCTCCTCGGACGGCGCCTACACCATGATCCGCCCCCATTGGCGGCACAAGCCGCTGCGAAGATAGGGTGCGACCCGCGTCGCCCGCGAGCAAGGCTAGGCCCCCACCCCACCCGCAAGAAACCGTAGCGACCCGCGCCGCCCTCAAGACAGCGTAGAGACCCGCACCGCCCTTGAGATAGGGTAGTGGCTCGCGCCGTCATCAAGATAGGGTGGAGGCACGCGTCGCCCGAAGGAAAGAGTAGAAGCCCACGCCGCGCATTAGATTAGAGTAGCGGTGCGTGCTGCGATTAGGGTAAGGGGAGCGGCCCACACCAGCTGCAAGTTCGGAAGCCGTTCACGTCGGAACAAAGATGGGGTGTCGGCCTTGCCGCAACCGAGATTGGTTGGCGTCAGGGCTGCCGCTCAAGCCCACGGGCGACGATTTGGCCATCCACAGGCGCCGGCTTTGACACGGCACCCCTATCCGACCGGCGGCTCTGCCGCGGTGCAAGCCGTCGCGAAGTTCTGCTGGAGCGCAAACCGTTATGCGGCTCTGCCGCCGGCGCGTTTGACTGGTTGTCATCGGGACATCTGAACCCGCTGCAGCGTGTTGTCGAGCGCCTGAGCCATCAAGCACCCCCTTCCGCGTTGGCATCTTTGATTTCAGGCGGCGTTATCGGATCCAAGGTGGTCGCGAACCGCTTTCGGCCGCCGTTCGAACCGGGTGGGCCTTGTGGCGCGCGGCGGTATTCGGCCGCGCGCTCGATCCCCCGTGCAGCGGGTGCCACCATCGCGGCGGTGGCTGCCGCCAGCGCCCCGTCGCCATGCGAAATGGCAAGCGCCTTAAGGCCCGCGTCGATGGTGCCAAGCGTGCCGAGCAGCATCGGTGGGTTGAGATGGCCCATATGCCCAATCCGAAACAGGCTGTCGCCGGTCGGCGCCGCCAGCCCGTCGGAGACCGAAATCCCGATCCCAAGCGTCAGGTTGGCCTCCGCCTCGCACCAGGTGCGCAGCTGTCCGGCGGCGTTTTCGGCGGTGTGGATCGCAGTTACGGCGGTCGACCGATGCCCGCGGTCCGCGATGTTGCATCGCATCTCGCCGATCTGCCCCCAAGCATCGACCGCCGCCCAAACGGCGCGCGCCAGGCAGGCGTGCCGCGCCCAGGCGGCCTCCAACCCCTCCTCATCGAGAAGCATGGTCAGCGCCTCCTCCAACCCAAAGATATGGTGCGTGGGCGGCGTGCCGCAAAAAAGCTGGTAGTAAATCTCGGGCGCATGGCGCGGGCGCCAATCGAAATAGGGGCTGACGCGGTCCAAGCGGTCGCGGGCGGCATGGGCTTTGTCGCCCGAGAAAACAAACGCGGCCCCCGGCGGGATCATCAGCCCCTTTTGACACCCGGCGACCATGACGTCGACACCCCAAGCGTCCATCTCAAAACGCTCACACCCAAGGCTTGCGATGCAATCGACCAAGAGGAGGGCGCCGTGCCCCGCCGCGTCAAGCGCTGCGCGGATGCCGGCGATGTCGTTGCGGACAGAGGTCGCGGTGTCCGTCTGAACCGTCATAACAGCGCGGATCTGGCCCGCCGTGTCGGCGCTTAACCGGTCGCTCAGCGCGGCCAGGTCAACCGGACCCGTCGTCCCGAAATCCATCACCTCCACGTCGAGACCGAGCGCTTCGGCCATTTTGCCCCACCCTTTGCCGAACCGTCCGGTGGCCAGCACCAGAACCCGGTCGCCGGGCGCGAGCGTGTTGACAAGCGCCGCCTCCCACGCGCCATGGCCGTTTGAGATATACATCGCCACATTGCCCGCCGTCCGCGCCACGGCCTTCAACCGGTCGAGCACGTGATACGTTGTCTCGATCAGCTTTCCCTCATAGATGTTGGGGGCGGCCCGGTGCATCGCGCCCAAAACGCGGTCTGGGATGACGGACGGGCCGGGGATCGAAACGGCGTGGCGGCCGAAGGCGAGGGACATGGCAAAGTGCTCCTGGGGATTTGGGCTGAGGGTAGGATATGTGCCCGCACCGCCAACCGCAATCGGCGCTTTTTTCGGGAGGGCAGAGTGACCCAGGGATTGATTTTGGAGGACCGGCGCGTGTTGGCCGTGACCGGCGCGGATCGGATGAAGTTTCTCCAGGACCTTGTCACCAACGATCTTACCGGGGTGGGTGAGGGTGCCGTTTATGCGGCGCTGTTGTCGCCGCAAGGGAAATACCTGTTCGATTTTTTCGTCACCGAGGCGGACGATGCGCTGCGCCTCGATGTGGCTGCCGCGCGGTTGACGGCGCTGGTCCAGCGCTTAACGCTCTACCGGCTGCGGGCCGATGTTGGGTTCGCTGAGACGCCGCTGGGCGTGGCGCAGATCTGGGGTGGGGCGCGTCCGGGGGGGGCGGACGTCTGGGCCGATCCGCGCGACCCAGCGCTTGGCTGGCGGGTTTATGATGCAGCACCCGAGCGGCGGCTTTCCGGCCTGGCGCCGGCCGGCGCTGCGGATTGGGCCGCGCTGCGCGTGCGCCACTGCGTACCCGAGACCGGCGTCGAGCTGTTGCCCGAGGACACCTATATTTTGGAAGCCGGGTTTGAGCGGCTGCACGGCGTCGATTTCAAGAAAGGGTGCTATGTCGGGCAGGAGGCGACGGCGCGGATGAAGCATAAGACGGAGCTTCGCAAAGGCCTTGCCCGCGTCGCCGTCACGGGTCAGGCCCCCGCGGGGACAGCGATCGCGGCCGCGGGCCGCGCTGTCGGAACGCTGTTCACCCAGGCCGAGGGCACGGGACTTGCGCATCTGCGTTTTGACCGGGTCACGGACGGGATGACCGCGGGGGCCGCCGAAATCCACTTGCTGGAAAGGCCGGGGTGATGCGGGGTGCATCCGGCGCTGCGGGGACGTGGTGGATGGCAGTAAGCGGCAGGTATTTTGCAGTAAAAATCAAGGTGGCCTGCGGTAAGCGGTAGTCATCTTAAAGTCTTTATTTTGTAGTTCGCATTTGCCCATTGCCCATTAGCTTTTGGATTTATGCTATTTGCAGGTGGCGGCAAGCAGTGAGCAGTTCGCGCTTACCCATTGGCAGTTGGCCATTGGCAGTGGTGTGGCCGCTATGCTCGATCTTTGAGATCAACGGCTTGATTTGCCGTCCGGCGTGCGGAAATGCGCGGCGTTTTTGGCGCGTTCAACGCGTGCTCGATTTTTTTAACCACTGTCCATGGGCCCGGTTGGGCCGTAGCGCGGCTCTCGCACACGCGCCGGCCCGCCGCAGGCGGGGGCTGAGCGCGTTTTTCGCCATCATCCGGCACGCTTTGGCGGGCACTTGCGTCAATCGATGCAGAGCGGCAGCGCGACCGCGCGACCGCTGCCGCGGTAGGGCCGGCCGAGAAACGCGCCGCCAAGCGTCGCCATCCGACCGTCATTGACGACGGTGCCTGCGGTCGCATCGAAAACCCCTTGGCAAAACTGCAAAAGCTGCGCGTCGCTGTCCTGCTCGAAGCGCCCGCCAGGTCCGATGACACTTGTCCCGCGCAGCACGGTGACAGACGGGCCGAGCGCCCGCATCACGCCGCGCTCTGCCACGCTTATCGTGCTGCCGAGCGCTGTTTGCAGTGTCGAGCGGTCGGTGTCGAAGACACTGGCGAGCAGCACGTCGAGGTTGCCGCCCTCGCGGATCTCAACGATCGAAGTAAAGCCTGTGGGGCCGTTCGCGACCCGGGCCTCAAGGGTGTTCAGCCAACGGCCCTCGATATAGATCTTGCCATCCACGTTCTCGATCTCAGCCGTCAAAACATTCTCCAGCCGGCCAGACGGGCGGACCTCGATCACGCCGCTGAGGTTTTCGATCCGTGCGGCAAAGATGTCGGGATCGCCGATATTGCTGAGCGCGCCGTCGATGAAAAGAAAGCCCGACTGGCGGATCGTGCCGAAATTGATCAGAAAGCCCGGGGCGGTGATTTCGGTAATCCCTTGGCCAATCCATGTCGCGTTCAGCGCGTTGGTGGCTGTCCCGCCGATGCTGACACCGCCAAAGCTGGTGACGTCGCCGCGGTTCTCCATCGTGCCGGCGATGTCGAGCACGGCGCTGAAATCGGCGGGAAGGAGGGTGAGGCGGCCGTCATTGTCAAGCTGGGCGCCCTCGGCGACGATCAGGCGGCCGCCATCGATTTTTAGCGTGGCATTGGCGGCGATGTCCAAGCTTTGCTCAACAATCAGCGTGGCGCCGCCCTCGACCCGGTTGTCGAGGCTGGTGGCGCTGATCCGTTGGACTGCGCAGCTTTCTGTCACGGCGTCCCAAAAGCCGCCGAGATACCCACAATCGCCGCCGCTGGCATCGACGGTCCAGGCAGAGACCGGTGCCGAGATTGCGGCCAGGATTAAGACGGTAAGCCCCCGAACCTTCATCGCGCCGCCCCTTGCATGGCTGTCCTATCCCGACAGTCTGCAAAAGGCGGCACGGTTAGGCTGTGCGAATTGTCTCAGCGAAACGGTCGTAAAGTTCTGAGTTCGCGCAGAGAATTCCGCCCCCCGCGAAAGGGTCGCCGCCTTCCAGGGCTGGGCCGATGAGGCCGCCGGCCTCGCGCACCAAAAGCATCCCGGCGGCCAGGTCCCAGGGTTTGAGGCCCATCTCCCAAAACCCGTCAAAACGCCCCGCTGCAACATAGGCAAGGTCAAGCGAGGCCGTCCCCCACCGCCTGAGCCCGGCGCAACCCGGCGCAAGCTTTGCCGTCTGGCGCAAAAAAATGGGGAGCTGCTGGGGATTGACGGCAAAGGGGATCCCGGTCGCGAACACGGCCGAGATCATGTCGCGGCGCGCCGAAACGCGCAGCCGCCGGTCGTTCAGCCAGGCGCCTTGACCCTTTTCGGCCGTGTACATTTCGTCTTTGACGGGGTCGTAGACGACGCCCGACACGATCTCCCCCTTGTGTTCGAGCGCGATGGAGATCGCCCAATGTGGCATGCCGTGCAGGTAGTTTGTGGTCCCGTCGAGCGGGTCGACAATCCAGCGGCGCGTCGGGTCGGTGCCTTTGACCTCCTCACTTTCTTCGCCAAGCCAGCCATAGTTCGGGCGGCCGGTCGTCAACTCCTCTCGGATCTGCGCTTCCGAGCGGAGGTCGGCGCGGCTGACGAAATCGCCGGCGCCTTTGGCGGAAACCTGCAGATTCTCGACTTCGCCAAAGTCGCGCAGAAGCCCGCGCGCGGCCTTGCGCGCGGCCTTGATCATCAGGTTGAGGTTGGCCGAGGCCTGGGACATGCGGGGCACCTTGTGGCTGGGTCGCGTTCCTTTACCGGGCGGGGCGGGGAAGGGAAAGGGCCGGGCGTTAGCGGTTATTTCAGACAGCATCGCCTAGACCCGGACCAGGAGGGCGCCGGCATGGATCCGTTCGAGGCGTTTTTGAAAGAGCACAAACCCCGCGTTCGCCCGCCCTGGACGATCCCGCGGGTCAAGGCTGCGATGGGGCTTGATGCCACGTTTTTGCGCGACTACCGGGCGTTGTCGCGCCGGTTGCGGGTGGAACTGCGCCATTGGCCCGATGGGCTGATGCTGGCGCTGTTTCAGATGGGCGACATCAGCGAACGGGTGCCGGAGGCAGAGCTTGGCCGGCTGCGCGCGCTTGCCGCGGCGCATGGCGACACGGTGGTGTCGGGGCAATTCGACGAGGCGTATTTCGACACACTCGACGAATTCGCGTTGTTCTTTGTCTATCACAACGTCTGGTCAAGCTGGGTCAGCGGCGCGCTAAAACACTATGTCGGCGACCGCTTGACCGCGATGATGCGGGCGCGGGGCGATGGCGGTCGGCTGGCGATGATGCAGGCCTTGACCGGGCTTTTGGTTCTGGAACTCGACCAAATCCACCGTGTCTATGCGCTTTACCGCCAGAGCCCCGCGCTCAGCCGTCTGCGCCACGCGCAATACGCGATCGCGGAGGGCGAGGGCTGAAGCCGCGTCGGTCTACGCCCTTTCGGCGTATTCCATCGTCTCGGTGTTGACGACGATCTGCTCGTCCTGGCCGATGAAGGGTGGCACCATCACGCGGACACCATTGTCGAGGATCGCGGGTTTGAAACTGTTGGCCGCGGTCTGACCCTTCACCGCCGGCTCGGTCTCGACGACCTGACAGGTCACTTTCTGAGGCAGGCTGGCCGACAACGCCTCGGCCTCATAAAACTCCACAGTGATGGTCATGCCGTCCTGCAGAAACGGACGGCGGTCGCCCAGGATATCGGCCGGAAGCTCAATCTGCTCATACGTTTCGGCGTCCATGAAGACCAGCATACCGTCGTTTTCGTAGAGGAATTGCTGGTCTTTTTGCTCAAGGCGGACACGCTCTACCTTATCGGCGGCGCGGAAGCGTTCGTTCAGCTTAGAGCCGTTGCGGATGTGCTTCATCTCGACCTGCGCAAAGGCGCCGCCTTTGCCAGGTTTGACATGGCTGACCTTCACGGCGACCCAAAGATGCGCGTTGTGGTCCAGCACGTTGCCGGGGCGGATTTCATTGCCGTTGATCTTGGGCATCGACGTCCTCGCAATACTCGCTCGCGCCTGGACCTAGCGGATGTGGCCACGGCTGACAAGTTGGGGGGCGCATCAGGCCCGGGGGGTGCGCGGCTCGGCAAACAGGACGGCAAAACCCATTGCGACGATCAGGATGGGGATTTCGTGGTAGAGCACGCCGTCGAAAAACGATGCGCCAGCCATGGTGGCCACGACCAGAAATCCCGCAAGCTTCCAGCCGTTGCCAGGGCGTCGGACCCGCGCGGTCCCGCGCCACCACAAAGAGAGGATCAGGAAGGCAAGGCAGCCGCCGCCCACGACCCCAAAATCGAAGAGAAAGCTTACAAGCGTGTTGTGGGGTTGCAGCGCCCGTAAGGGTCCGTCGGTGTAGACCTGAACGAATTGATCGTGGCCATAGCCGAAAAGCGGGCGTTCGGCGATCAGCGTCAAGGCGTCGCCCCACATTTGCAGCCGTCCGGCAGAGGCTGCGTTAAGGGTGCCCGCCTCCAGCGTCTCGGCGACCCCCCCAACAAGGCCATAGGCATAAAGCGGCGGTGTCAGGAGGAGGGACAGCGCCCCGCCAAGAAGAAGGGCGGGCAGAACACGCGCGGCAGAGCGTACCGTCCGGCGCGGAAAAACA
>CALCPC010000230.1 GCA_937900975.1 uncultured Paracoccaceae bacterium | reverse complement strand
GCACCCAGCCTCGGCGGCGTGACGGTCGATCCCGTGGCAGCGCCGGCGCTCTCCTCCGTTGCGCCGCCCGCGCAAACGCGTGAGCCCAGCGTTGCCTCCGTGCAGCCCTTGCCTGAGGACTCGGGCGTGTTCGCAAGCCTGGCACGGTCCAGCGGTCTGATTGGTGCAACCGTTGGCGCCGCGCGGGCCCTCTTCGCGCCGACAACGCGGGGCGAAACGCCAGAGCAAGGCGTTTACGAAACCCGATCCGCGCCACAACCGACCGGTGTCTTGGTGGCCGAGGGGCTGGGCGACGGGGATCTTGCGCGTGATCAGAACGGCGGCGCCGCCTTGAACCGCAGCGGCGGACGTCCGACAACGCCGCGCCCCACCGCCGAAGCGCCGGTGTTGATCGCGGCCCTCTCCACGCCTGGCGACATCGTGATCACAACGCGGCCGGCCCCGCTTCCGCCGCGCGCGGCTGAGGAGATTGCGCCGGCCCCACCCGCCGCGGATGCGGTGGAGACCACGGATGTCGCCGCCCTGCCGGCAGATCCCGGTGTGCAACCCCTCCGCGATCAGCCAGTCGCACAGGCCTGTGGCGTCGATCTCACACTGACGGCCCGCTCCGGCGCCGAGATTGTCGCTGCGCTGTCTAGCCCGTGCCGACCGGAGCAGGCGGTCACAGTCTCTCATGCCGGCCTTACCTTCGAAGCGATGACATCAGCGGCCGGGGACGCGTCGATCATTATCCCCGCGCTCCGCAGCGATGCCGAGGTCTCGGTTTCATTCCCGGACGGCGCGGCGGCCTCTGGCGCGATTGCCGTGTCTGGTCTCGACATGCTGACCCGCGTCGCGATTCTCTGGACCGCCGATATCGATTTCGACCTCCACGCGCTGGAGTTTGGCGCGCGGGAGGGGAGCGAGGGCCACATCTGGACCGGCAACGCCAGCACCTATCGCGGCGCGCGGCGCACGGGCACCGGATACCTGATCCCGCTCGGCCCCCAGGATCGCCCGGGTGCCCGGGCCGAGGTCTATACCCTCGTCCACAACAGCCGCACCCCAGGCGGCCTGGTGGATCTGTCCCTCCGCCTCGCCGCCTTTGGCGACGCTTGCGAAGCGCGCCCGGTGATCCGGACGCTGCGCGTTGAACGGGGTGAGGTACAGCGCGACAGTGATATCCAGTTCGACCTCTCCGGCTGTGGATCGGCCGAGCAGGTGTTTATTCCGAATACGTTGCAGGACGTCCGCGTGGACCGTCGTTAACGTGTTCTTGTAGTGCGTCGCTCTACAGTTTCGGACGTTCTTCTCGCGCGCGGACCCTTGATGCACCGTCTTGCAGACCTTTTGGCCCTGCTCTGCACCTTCGTTGCAGGGGTTTTGGTGGTGCTCGCGCCCGCGCAGGCCCAAACCGTCACCCTACGCTCTGCGGACGGCAGCCTGTCGTTGCGCGGCGACCTGAAGGCGTTCGATGGTGAGACCTATATCCTAGAGACCGCCGTTGGCCCGATCCCCATCAGCGCAGCGGGCGTGTTTTGCGATGGCGAAGCCTGTCCAGCCCCGGCGGTTGAGGCAAGCGTCTTTCGCATTCTCGCCTCCCGCGGGTTGGAACAGGGCCTTGTCCTATCGCTGCTTGAAAGCTACAGCCTCGACATCGACACGGATATTGAGATCCGACCGCTTGGCCCGCAAAAGACGGAGGTCAAGCTGATCAATTTCGACGGCACCCCCGCCGTGACCATCGCCATCGAACCCGCCGAAACCGGCCGTGCCTTCGAAGGGCTGGCGATTTCAGAGGCGACCATCGCGCTGACCAACCGCCCCATCGACGCGGGGGAGATCCAGCTGATCTCGGCGCTTGGCCATGGCGATCCGACCTCTGCCCGCAGTCAAAGCGTTGCAGCGCTTGACGGTGTTGTCTTCGTCACCGCCCCCGACAACCCGCTTGGCGCGATCACGGAGGATCAGATTGCCGCGCTTCTGTCCGGCCAGATCCGCGATTGGAGCGAGATGGGCGGCACGCCCGGCCCCGTGAACCTTTACCTGCCGTCGGAGGAGACGGGCACGCAGGCTGTTTTGCAGGACCTGATTCTAGAGCCAAGCGGCCTGACGTTCAGCCGCAATGCGGCGATCCTGCCCACGGATGCGCAGGTCGCGGACCGCGTTACGACCGACCCGTTCGGCTTCGGTGTCACGACTTACTCCAATCTTCGCAGCACGACGCCGCTTCTCGTCGCGGGCTCCTGCGGCTTTTGGTCTGCGCCCTCGCCCTTTGCGATCAAGGCGGAGGAATACCCCTACACCAAGCGCATTTTTCTCTACCGGTCCGGGCGCGAGGTGCCAGACGCGGTTGAGCGTTTTTTGACCTATCTGGCGAGCGACCCGGCGCAGGAGGTGATCCGTGACGCGGGCTATGTCGATCAGCGCGTCTCCTCTGTGGACATCACGGGCCAGGGACTGCGGTTTGCGACCGCGATACGCCCAAGCTCTGGCGCGGAGGTGTCGCTTGAGCAATTGCAAAGTCTGATCGAAGAGGTGATCGCAGCGCAGCGTTTGTCGATGACCCTGCGGTTTGAAGCCGGGACCGTCGGGTTTGACGCCCGCGCAAGCGCCGATCTTAAGCGGCTTGCTGAGATGATTGTGGCGGGGCGGTTCGAGGGGCAGGAGATTCTGCTTCTCGGCTTCACGGATTCGCTTGGCCGCGGCGCCGACAATCGAGAGCTCAGCGACGCCCGCGCCGAGGCCGCCGAAGCCGCGCTCCGCGCGCTTCTGCCGCCCGAATTCGCCACCACGGCGCCCATCTTCTCTCGCGGCTTCGGGGAATTGTCGCCGCTTGCCTGCGCCACCACCGCCGACGGCCAGCGCATCAACCGGCGTGTGGAAGTCTGGACACGCCCGGCGCTGCGCTGACGCGTTATTTCGCCACGACGGGCTAGACTGAAAAATCGTTGCAGCTCAACAACCTGCTTGGCCCACGGGCCTTCGTGCGGACAGCAGGGTGACGGGCACCGACGCCGATGCCCCTTGCCATACCGCGGCCCGTCGCGTTTCGGCGGCCGCATGCCCGGCCCTTGGCGGTGCCTTCGCTGTTCCGGGCCCCAAGCAACAGGCCGATATGCGCCCAAGCGCAGCACCGAGACCCAACGCGCCGCCGATCTGTGCCGTGGCGGCGCAATCGGGCAGAGGAAATCCATGGCGGCAGCCGCGCAGGGGGGTCGACGCAGCCGTTGCCGCAATGGATTTC
>CALCPC010000229.1 GCA_937900975.1 uncultured Paracoccaceae bacterium | reverse complement strand
AACAGCCGGTCGCGGCGCATCACTTTGATCATATGGCAGAGATCCGCGCGGCCATCGATGTGCCGCTTCTATCCGATGAAAGCGAATTCGGGCCAGAGGATATGCTGCGCGCCACGCAAAATCGGATTGCGGACGGCGTTTCGGTCAAAATTATGAAGGCCGGCGGGCCGACGCGCGCACAGACGGTCGCGCGCCTTGCTGCAGCCGCGGGGATGACAGCTTACGGGGGCGATATGTTTGAAACGGGTCTCGGCCATCTGGCCGGTGCACATCTTCTGGCCGCGACGCCCGAGATCGGGCTGGGCTGTGAATTCTACCAGGCACGCTATTACTTGGCCGAAGACATTCTCGAAGCGCCCTTTCCGATCGACCGGGGCGTGGTGACGGTGCCGGAGGGTCCGGGGCTTGGCCTGCGCCCGGCCCGCGACAAGCTGGAGCGGTTCGCCCTTGGGGGGCGGGCATGAGCAAGCGGCATATCGCGGTGATCGGGGCCGGGATCGTCGGCGTTTCGACCGCGCTCCACCTTCTGCGCGACGGCCATCGGGTCACGTTGATCGACCGCGACGGCCCCGCCGCGGGGACGAGCCAGGGCAATGCCGGCGTGCTGGCCGCGCTTTCCATGGTGCCGGTGACGGCGCCGGGCTTGATTGCGAAGGCGCCGGGGATGCTGCTGGACCGCCGGCAGCCGCTGTTTTTGAGATGGACTTATCTGCCGCGGCTGGCGCCATGGCTGGTGCGCTATCTCAGCCACGCCAATGCCAAGGACACCGCGCGGATTGCGGCTGCGATGGCGCCGATTGTGGGCGACAGCCTGGCCGAGCATGAGGCGCTGGCCCGCGGCACGCCAGCCGCGCGCTGGATCGTGCCATGCGATTATGTCTACGCCTATCCCAACCGCGCGGCGTTTGAGGCGGATGCGTTCGCCTGGGATCTGCGCCGGCAGCACGGCGTCGTTTGGGAGACGCTCGAAGGGCCGGCGGCGGCAGAGTACGAACCGGGCCTTGCGCCCGCGGCGCGCTTTTTGGTGCGTGTCGGGGATCATGGCCGGATCACCGACCCCAAGGCCTATGTGCAGGATCTTGCGGCGGCGTTTGTCGCCGAAGGCGGCGCGCTGCGGCTTGGGCGGGTGACGGATCTGGCGCAAACCGCGGGCCAGGTGACGGGCGTGATGATGGAGGAGGGGCGCCTGGCCTGCGACGCGGCGGTCGTGACCACCGGGGTCTGGTCTGGGCCGTTTGCCAAAGCGCTGGGTGTGGCGGTCCCGCTTGAGAGCGAGCGGGGCTATCACATTGAGCTTTGGGAGCCGTCGGTGATGCCGCGGGCGCCGGTGATGATCGCGGCGGGCAAATTCGTGGCGACGCCGATGGAGGGGCGGCTGCGCCTTGCCGGGGTTGTGGAATTCGGCGGTCTGAAGGCGGGGCCGTCGCGCGCGCCCTTCGACCTGTTGCTTGACAGCGCGAAGGCCGCTTTTCCCGGTCTGTCCTGGGCGCGGGCGACCGAGTGGATGGGCCACCGCCCGGCACCAAGCGACTCGATCCCTTTGATCGGCCCGGTGCCGGGTCTTGCCGGCGCCTGGCTTGGCTTTGGGCACCATCATGTCGGGCTGACGTGCGGGCCGAAGACCGGACGGCTGATCGCAGAGAGTTTGGGCGGTCGCAAACCAAATATTGACCTCGCGCCCTATTCGCCTGCACGCTTTGCCGGCGGCCGTTCGGCGCCTGAAACAACCCAAACGCACTAAAACAAGACCAACAGGAAGAGATCATGAACCATCTTGCCACCGCTTGCGCGGCAGCCGCGCTATTTGCGGCACCCGCCTTCGCCGAAAAATGGGATATGCCGATGGCGTATTCCGGCTCGAACTTTCATTCCGTGACCGGGGCGGAGTTCGCCAAATGCGTGACCACCGGAACCGGTGGGGATATCGAGATCGTGACCCATCCCTCGGGCTCGCTCTTTCCCGGCGCGCAGATCAAGCGGGCGATCCAAACCGGCCAGGTCCCGATCGGGGAACGGCTTTTGTCGGGCCATCAGAACGAGAACGCGATCTTTGGCGTCGACAGCATTCCGTTCCTTGCAACCTCCTTTGACGATGCCGCAAAGCTTTGGGCGGCCGCCGCGCCGACGCTGGAGACCATCCTGGCCGACCAGAACCTGACGCTGCTTTATTCCGTTCCTTGGCCGCCGCAAGGGCGCTATTTCAAAGAGGCGGTCGAAAGCGTCGCCGATATGGAGGGGGTGAAGTTCCGTTCCTACAACAACGCGACGGCGCGGCTGGCCGAGTTGACCGGGATGCTGCCGGTGACCATCGAAGCGGCCGAGATCAGCCAGGCTTTTGCCACGGGTGTGGCGGAGTCCATGGTTTCGTCCGGCGCGACCGGCTATGACCGGAAGGTTTGGGAAAGCCTTTCGTATTTTTACGAAGTCGATGCCTGGCTGCCGCGCAACTACATCATGGTCAATTCCGATGTCTGGTCGGGCGTGTCGGATACGAACAAGAACGTGATCACAGCCTGTGCGGAGCTTGCCGAATACGCGGGGACCTGGCGGGCGAAGGAGTACACCGGGTTCACGCTGCAGGGCTTGCGCGATGGCGGCATGACGGTCGCGCCGGCCTCGGACGCCTTGAAGGCGGAGTTGCAGGAGATCGGCGCCACGATGACGGCGGAATGGCTGGAGGCCGCCGGTGCGGACGGTCAAGCCATCGTTGACGCGTTCAAGGCCGACTGAGCCCTTTGGGGGGGCCTCGTCCCGCCTTCGGCGGGACATCGGCCAAACGGGGGCAAAGCCCCCGTGCCCCCAAGGGCGTCTTTCGGGGTGTCGGGGGTCGGTCTAAGGCCGGCCCTGTGCGGGAGTGAACGGGGGCTTGCCAATGGGCGGTGCGCGCAGAGCGTTGGACGCGCTTTATCTTGGGGCAGGGGTCGCGGCGGCGTTGTGTTTGATCGCGATCCTGTCTTTGATCGTCGTACAGATGGTCGCGCGCTGGACGGGCGAGGTTTTTCCCGGTGCGCCCGACTATGCGGGTTATGCCATGGCGGCGGCGAGTTTTCTGGCCTTTGCCAACGCGTTGAACCGGGGCGCGCATATCCGGGTGTCGATCCTGTTGAACGCCTTGCCGCCGGCCGCCCGGCGTTGGGTGGAAATCTGGTGTTTTGCCATCGGCACCGCCATCGCCTGGTATTTCGTCTGGTACGGCACGAAGTTCGTCTACTGGTCGTGGAAGTTCAACGATATCAGCCAAGGTCAGGACAAGACGCCGCTTTGGATCCCGCAGAGCGTGATGCTGCTTGGCGCGGTCATTCTGGCGATCGCGCTGACCGACAATCTGGTGCATTTGATCCGGCATGGGCACCATCGGATCGCGGCTGATACTGTTGATGCGGACGGGGCTGTTGACGCTGTTAACGCGGCCGGGACGGCTGCCGCCGTTAACGCGGCCGGGACGGTTGACGCTGGTAGTGCGGCCGGGACGGCTGACGCTGTTAACGCGGCCGGGACGGCCGGCACCGCTGACAAGCCGGGATAGGAGACGCGCGTTTTGGACGGCATTTCGGTCATCATCCTCTTTCTTTTCGTGCTCTTCCTTCTTCTAGGCTCTGGTGTCTGGGTGGGCCTGGCGCTGATGGGCGTGGCTTGGGTTGGGATGGAGCTGTTCACCACCCGGCCTGTTGGCGATACCATGCTGACGACGGTTTGGTCGGCCTCATCCTCCTGGACTTTGACGGCATTGCCGCTGTTTATCTGGATGGGCGAGATCCTTTACCGAACGCGGTTGTCCGAAGACATGTTTCGCGGCCTTTCGCCTTGGATGGCGGGGCTGCCGGGGGGGCTTGTACACACCAACATCGTGGGCTGTACCGTGTTCGCGGCCGTTTCGGGATCCTCTGCCGCGACGCTGACCACCGTTGGAAAAATGTCGATCCCGGAGTTGCGCCGCCGCGCCTACCCAGAGCCGATGGTGATCGGCACGCTGGCCGGGGCCGCGACGCTGGGGCTGATGATCCCGCCATCGCTGACGCTGATTGTCTACGGCGTCACCATCAACGAATCGATCTCGAAGCTGTTTTTCGCAGGCATCCTGCCCGGTCTTGTGCTGGCGCTGATGTTCATGGCCTATGTCGCGATCATGAGCCGGGTCTCTGGCAACTGGAACCCGCCGGCAGAGCCGGCGATGACGTTCGCGGAGCGCATCCAGAACTCCCGCTTCCTGCTGCCTGTGATCTGTCTGATCCTTGTTGTTATCGGCTCGATGTATCTTGGTTTTGCGACGGCGACGGAGGCCGCGGCCTTTGGCGTGATCGGCGGGCTGGTTCTGGCGGCTACCCAGGGCTCTCTCACCTGGCGCAGCTTTTCGGAGAGCGTGATGGGCGCCACGCGGACCTCGGCCATGATTGCGCTGATCCTGGCGGGGGCTGCGTTCTTGTCGCTGGCGATGGGCTTTACCGGCCTGCCGCGCGGCCTTGCCGACGCCATCGCGACGCTGGAGCTGACACGATTTGAGCTTTTGATGGTGCTTTTGGTCTTCTACATCCTGCTTGGCATGTTTTTGGACGGTATATCCTCGGTCGTGCTGACCATGGCGGTGGTCGAGCCGATGGTGCGCGACGCCGGGATCGACCTGATCTGGTTCGGGATTTTCATCGTCGTCGTGGTCGAGATGGCGCAGATCACGCCGCCCATCGGGTTCAACCTTTTTGTGCTGCAAGGGATGACGCAGCATGAGATGGGGTTCATCGCGCGCGCGGCCTTTCCGATGTTTCTGATCATGGTGCTGATGGTCTTTGTGTTGATCCTGGTGCCGGGGCTTGCCACCTGGCTGCCCGACAACATCCGACAGGGTCCGGGCGGGTAGGGCGCGTCCCGTGATCGGCCGGGCGCTGACGGCGGTCGCCCGCCGGGGGCGGTTGGCGCTGGTTGCCGGGCTTGTGGCGGGGCTTTTGCTGCCCGGTCTGGCGGCGGCGATGCGGCCCTGGCTGCCAGAGCTTGTGGGCGTTCTTTTGTTCCTGACCGCGTTCCGTATCGGGCCACGGGCCGCGCTTGGCAGTCTTGGGGACCTGCGGGCCACGTTTGGCTTGGCGCTGCTTTTCCAGGGTGTGTTGCCGCTGGTGGTGTTGGGGGCGCTGACCGGGCTTGATCTTGTCCATTGGCCGCTTGCGCTGTCGCTGCTTTTGGTGCTGGCCGCGCCGTCG
>CALCPC010000228.1 GCA_937900975.1 uncultured Paracoccaceae bacterium | reverse complement strand
CCTGCTGATCTTGAGACAGCGATTTCTGATCCAATGTGAACGGAAAATGCTCTAGCGCAGCTTATCCTCGGGCACGACGCCAAGCCTGTTCAACGCCTCCTCCAGCTCTGACCGGGCCGCGTTCTTTGGGCCAGCTTGCGCCTTCAGCGCGTCAAAGCGGCGGCGCAGCGTTGCCTTTTCCTCCGCGCCAAGATCGTTCCAGGGCCGGCCCTGAAGGCCGAGGGAAAGCACGTAATAAGCAATGAAATGCGGCCGCTCGCCCGCGGCCAGCATCTTGAGATAGGCAGCGTCGGCGCCAAGCGCACGCAGGTCTTCGGCGGTGTCGATCCCCACGGCCCGAAGCTGTGCGGCCATTTTCGGCCCAATGTTGCGCACTTCGGTCAGGGCGGTCATGGGCGGATGCTCATGCCAGGATCGCAACCGGGTTTCGGTCGCCCACGGCAAAGCGGCGCAGCACCTCTGGATACAACCGATGCTCCAACCCAAGGACCCGCGCGGCCAGCGTCTCGGCCGTGTCACCCGGCTGCACGGCCAACACCGCCTGCCCGCGGATCGGGCCGCCGTCAAGCGTGGCCGTGACCTCATGCACCGTCGCACCATGCACAGCGACGCCGGCGGCCAAGGCGCGCGCATGCGTGTTAAGGCCCGGGAAAAGCGGCAGCAGCGATGGGTGGATGTTCAGGATCCGCCCCGCCCACGCCTCCACAAAGGCAGCGGACAGGATCCGCATGAACCCGGCGAGGCACAGGATCTCGGCCCCCGCCGCGCCAAGCGCGCGGTCAAGCCGCGCCGCAAACACCGCGCGGCCGCCATCGGTGCTGATCGCCTCCGCCAAAAGCCCGCGCCGGGCGGCCGCGTCCAACCCCGGCGCTGCAGTGTCGGCCAGCACGCAAACCGGCCGCGCCGGGTGGTCGGGCCGGTCCATATCCTCCAGAAGGCGCAGCATGTTAGAGCCGGCGCCCGAGATCAGGATCGCAACCGGCTGCCGGCTCATGCCCAAGCGCCCGTATAAACCAGGCCCGGCGCTGCCGTGATCCGCCCGATGGGCGTCACCGTTTCACCCGCTGTGCGCAACGCGCCCGCCACGGCGTCGGCGTGCCCCGGCGCCACCGCGAGGACCAGGCCGATCCCGCAATTATACGTCGCCAGCGCCTCGTCACGGTCCAGCGACGCCGCCTCGATTAACCAGCGAAACAAGGGTGGCACGGTCCAGGCTGACAGGTTGATCTCGGCGCCAAGGCCCGGCGGCAGGATGCGCGGGACGTTCTCGGTCAGCCCGCCGCCGGTGATGTGCGCCAGCCCGTGGACGCCGCCCGCAGCCACCGCCGCGCGACCCGCTGTGACGTAAATCCGGGTGGGCCGCATCAGCGCGGCGCCGACGCTGCTTTGCGCAAAAGGCGCAGGGTCCGCCAGCGCCAGACCCGCATGGCCAAGCGTGCGCCGGACCAGCGAAAACCCGTTCGAGTGCAAGCCGTCCGATGCGACGCCAAGCAGCACATCGCCCGCCACGACACCCGATGGCAGGGCCGTCCCCCGCTCCATCGCCCCGACCGCAAACCCCGCAAGGTCGAAATCGCCCGCCGCGTAAAGGCCCGGCATCTCGGCCGTCTCCCCCCCGATCAGCGCGCAGCCCGCGATCCGGCAGCCCTTAGCAATGCCCCCGATCACGGTTGCGGCGGCATCGATGTCGAGCGCGCCAGTCGCGAAATAGTCGAGGAAAAACAGCGGCTCTGCGCCTTGGCAAAGCAGATCGTTCACGCACATCGCGACCAGATCGATCCCCACCGTGTCCAGGATCCCGGTATCGATGGCCAGTTTAAGCTTGGTGCCCACCCCGTCCGTCGCCGCCACAAGAATCGGATCGTCATACCCGGCCGCCGCTGGATCGAAAAGCGCGCCGAACCCGCCAAGCCCCGCCATCACGCCGGCCCGCGCCGTGCCTGCGGCCGCGGGCATGATCCGCTCCACCAATGCGGCACCGGCTGCAATATCGACGCCCGCCGCCTTGTAGGTCAATTTCGTCATCCGCGCCTCCCCCCTCCCTCGCGCATAGCGCAGGCTTGGCAGGAAGGAAACCGGCGCTTGACCCTGTCGCAGCGCTTGGCTACGCGAAAGGGGTCGGGCCTGTAGCTCAATTGGTTAGAGCAGAGCGCTCATAACGCTTTGGTTGGGGGTTCAAGTCCCTCCGGGCCTACCACCGAACCCGCGCTCGGGGCCTCATGCTTCAAGATAGGTGTCCAGCGTCGCCGCCACGCCCGTTTCGGTCAAGCGCGCCGTCCAGGCGGTAAACGCGTCGGCGAAGGGGGCGGCGGTGGCGAGGTCGCCATAAATCTCGGTTTGCTCCAACCAGGCGGCAGGCCGCGATCGGGCGGCTTGCGCCGCACGCTGCAGGGCGGGCCAAATCGGATCGTTGGGCGCAATCGGCGCGCCCGTCTCACGCTGGCCAAGGCACATCCGCGCCCAAAGCGCCTCCACCAACGCCAGACCGGTAACCGATGCCCCGGCGGCCAGCCCGTCGCGCAGGATCGGCAGCACGAAACCGGGATGCCGCGACGCGCCGTCGAAGGCCACGCGGCGGGTCGTATCGCGGATCGCCTCGTTGGAAAACCGCTGTGCGATAAGGTCGAGATAGTCCGCCGCAGCGAGCCCGGGGACCGACGGCACATGGGGCAAAATCTCCTGCCGCTGGACTTTGCGAAAGAACGCAGCGACGCGCGGGTCGGCCATGCAATCGGCGATGGTTTCTAGCGCCAAAAGCTCGCCCGTGTTTGCCAGGATTTGATGACCGGCATTCAAAACGCGGATCTTCATCAGCTCATAGGGATGAACATCGTCGGTAAAGGTGGCGCCAACCCGGTCCCAGTCGGGGCGGCCGGCGGCAAAGCGATCCTCCAGCACCCATTGGCGAAAGTTCTCGTGGCTGACGGGCGCTGCATCGAGGATGCCAAAGCTTTCGGACAGCGCCCGTTCCTCTGGACATGTTGCGGGCACGCTGCAGTCGACCATGGAGTTTGGGAAGGACGCCTGCGCCGCGATCCAATCGGCAAGACCCGGGTCTTGCAGCCGTGCCAGGCCGACAACCGCATTTTGCAAGATCTGCCCATTGCCCGAAAGGTTGTCGCAACTCAGCCCCGTGAAGGCCCGCACGCCAGCAGCCCGCCGCGCCCGAAGCGCGGCGACCATCGCCCCAAAGGCCGTGCGCGGCGCGCCGGGGTTCGCCGCGTCATGGCGGATATCGGCATGTTCGGCGTCAAAGGCGGGGGGGGTGCCGGCGGTGTAATACCCCCCCTCGGTCACTGTCAGCGCAACGATCCGAATGGCAGGATCGCTCATCGCGCGGATCAGCGCGGCATTGTCGGGCTCGATCGGGACATAACCGATCATGGCGCCCGTCACCTCTGCAGCGCGGTGGCCGGGTGCCCGCTCAATCAGCGTCGTAAGGAAGTTCTGGCGGATCAGGTTTTCGCGCATCTCGGCGTCATAGGCGCGCACACCCGCGCCAAGGATCGCCCAATCCCGCGCGGCCCCCATGTCCATCAGCCGGTGCAGATACCAAGCCTGGTGCGCGCGGTGGAAATTACCGACGCCGATATGCACGATCCCAGGCGTCAGGCCCTTGCGGTCATAGCGGGGGCGGCGCACGGCGGTATGCAGGTCGGCCAGCGCTGCATCGGACAGCGGTCGCGGCGCTTGCGTCAACTCATCCATTGGCCGCCATCCACATTGTAGCACTGCGCCACGATATAGCGCGCTTCGTCGCTGGCCAGAAAAATGGCCATGCCCGTTAGATCCTCGGCCACGCCCATTCGGCCAAAGGGCACAGCAGCGCCGACCTCTGCTTTCTTCTGGCCAGGCGGTTTGCCTTCCAACCGGGCGAAGGCGGCATCGACGCCATCCCAATGCGCGCCGTCGACAACGCCCGGCGCAATTGCGTTCACGTTGATCCCATGCCCGATCAGGTTCAGCCCCATCGATTGCGTCAGCGAGATCACGGCAGCCTTTGTCGCGCAATAGACCGCCACCAAGCTTTCGCCCCGGCGGCCGGCTTGACTGGCCATGTTGATGATGCGGCCTTGGATCCCCTCTGCGATCATGTGCCGGGCGACGGCCTGCGTGGTAAAAAGGGTGCCGTGCACGTTCACGTCGAAGACGCGCGCCGTTTCGGCGCGGTCGATGTCGACCAAGGGTGCTGCGGTAAAGATGGCGGCGTTGTTGATCAGGATATCGATCCGGCCAAGCGCCGAGACCGTTTCGGCCACAGCGCTGTCGATGCTGGTCTGGGATGTCACGTCCATCTCGACCGCGACACAAGCGGGCCCAAGCGCGGCGGCCGCCGCATCCGCGCCCGCCCGGTCGATATCGGCAATGGCCACGCGTGCGCCTTCGGCCAGGTAAGCGCTGGCAAAGGCGCGCCCGATGCCGCGGGCGGCCCCGGTGATCAGCGCGGTTTTCCCAGCCAATCGCGTCATGCGATGCGCAGACCCTCTGCATCAAACCGGTGGATCCGATCCGCATCCGGGGTCAGAAACACGCGGTCGCCGTGGTGCATATCGACTTCGCCGGCGGCGCGCACGGTCATCGGCGTCTCTCGCCCCGCAAGGTGCACATGAAAGAACGTGTCAGAGCCAAGATGTTCCGACACCCCGATCGTGCCCTCCCACGTGCCCTCGGTTTTTGAGGGCGTGATGTGCTCGGGCCGGATGCCGATGGTCTCGGCGTCATGCACGGCGGCGGCCGGCCCGTCCAAGAAATTCATCTTCGGAGAGCCGATAAAGCCCGCAACAAAGAGGTTGCGCGGCGTCTTATAAAGCGTCAGCGGGCTGCCCACCTGCTCCACATGTCCAGCGCGCAGGACGACGATCTTGTCGGCCATCGTCATCGCCTCCACTTGGTCGTGCGTGACGTAGATCATCGTCGTCTTCAGCCGCTCGTGCAATTCCGAGATCTCAAGTCGCATGCCCACCCGCAGCGCGGCGTCGAGGTTCGACAAGGGCTCATCGAACAAAAACGCCGAAGGCTCCCGCACGATGGCGCGGCCGCTGGCGACGCGCTGGCGCTGCCCCCCGGCCAGCTGCCCGGGCGTGTGGTCGAGGTAGTCGCCGAGGTGCAGCGATTTGGCCGCCGCGTCCACGCGCCGGTCGATCTCGGCCTGATCCATCTTGGCCATGCGCATGGGAAAAGCGATGTTCTTGCGCACCGTCATATGCGGGTAAAGCGCATAGGACTGGAACACCATGGCCAGTCCGCGCTTGGACGGCGCCGTCTCGGTCACATCTGCGTCGTCGATGGCGATCTCGCCCGATGTGACCTCCTCCAGCCCCGCGATCAGGCGAAGCAAGGTGGACTTGCCACAGCCCGACGGGCCGACGAAGACCACGAACTCCCCATCCTCGATTGTCAGGTTGAGGGGCGGGATAACCTCCGCCTCACCGAAGCGCTTGACCACATTTGCAAGGTTAATGCGTCCCATTGTGCGGGCCCCCTATTTCACAGCGCCGAAGGTCAGACCTTGGACGAGTTGTTTCTGGCAAAACCAGCCGAGCACAACGATGGGCCCAACTGCGGCGGTAGAGACGGCGGAGAGACGACCGAAGAACAGACCTTCCGGCGCGCGGTTGCCTTCAATCAGCGCAGACAGCGTCGCGGCATTCGTGGTTGTCAGGCGGACCGTCCAATACGCTTCGTTCCAGCAAAAGATAAAGCAAAGTAGCGCGGTCGAGGCGATGCCCCCCCAGGCGAGCGGGATTAAGAT
>CALCPC010000227.1 GCA_937900975.1 uncultured Paracoccaceae bacterium | reverse complement strand
CTGTCGAGCGTCGGGCGGAAATCGGCATCGAACCAGGCGCCACCTAAGGAATTCACCATCGTGGTGATAAACGCCATGTTGTCGCCCCAGCCGGGCTTACCGCGCAGACACACACCATAGACACCGTTGTCGGGGTCGTGGACGGCGGCGGCAGCGGCGGCGATGTTGTCCCAGCTGTCGTTGTCCGTGATCGAGACGCCGGCGGCCTCCATCAGATCGGCGCGGTACATCACCATGGACGACTCGCCGTAAAAGGGTGCCGCGTACAGCGTGCCATCCGCAGAAAGACCGTTGCGAATGGCCGGGAGCATATCGTCCATCGCGTAGTCTGCGCCAGACGACAAAGGCTCAATCCAGCCGGCCTGGCCCCAAATCGGCGCTTCTTGCATCCCGATGTTGCTCACATCGTACTGCCCGCCGCCGGTGGCGGTGTCAGAGGTGACCTGCTCGCGCAGCACGCCTTCCTCCAGCGCGACCCACTCAAGCTGCACACCGGTTTCTTCGGTGTAAGCCTCGGCCACCTTTTGCATGTTGATCATGTGGCCGTTGTTCACAATCGCGATGGTCAAAGTCGTCGCGTGACCGTCGGCAAGCGCGGCAGCAGCGCAAAGCGCAAGCGGCGCCGTCGTGCTGAGCACGGTTTTCAGAGACATCCAGAATCCTCCCAGGATCGATTATTGTTGTGGGATACTAGGCAGGCCAACCACCGCGCGTCAAATAAAAAATTTACGCGCGTAAAATAATTCTCCCTATGCAGACGTCCGCATAATGAGTTTGCCCGGAAAAAGCGTATCCGCGCCCCGGCCCGCCCGCGCGCCAGAGCCGATCAGATCGACAAGCCGCGCCACACTGCGTCGGGCGATGGCCGCATAGTCCTGCGCGACTGTGGTAAGTCCGGGGCAGGTGAATCGCGCAAAGGGATGATCGTCATGGCCCGCGACGCGAATATCGGCGTCCGGCCCATGCCCGACGCGTAGCTGAAGCTCAAACGCCGCAGAAAGCAGACCAATGGCTAGCCGGTCGTTCGAACAGAGAACGGTTTTGGGGCGGGTGCGCTTTGCCAACACCGTGCCGCCGGCCTGAAACCCGATCTCTTCAAAGGCCCAACCCTCCCCGGCGACCTGGATCAGACGCGGCGCAAGGCCAAGACGCTCCATCGCGCTCAGATAGGCGGTTCGGCGTTTGATGGCGTTCGGGTTTACGGGTTTCGACATCTCAAAAAACGCCGGCGGATCGCCCGTGCGGTAGAGGTAGTCGACAATCATACCGATGCTTTGCTGATTGTCCGAACCGATAAAATCCTCGCCCACACTGTCGATGTTGGAATCGAAAAGCACCGTCGGCACCTCGTCGCAAAACCGCTCAATCGCCCGGCGGTCCGAAGCCCGGCCAAGCGGCGCCATCAACACGCCCGCGGGTTTCAGCGACTTTAGACTGTCGAGGTTCTCACACTCCACCGCCCGATCGCCGTGGGAGCTTAGCAATATCGGCCGAAAACCGGCCTCGATGCACAGCGTCTCGATGGTCCGCGCGATCTCGGCAAAGAACGGATCGGCTAGAAACGGCACGACGATGCCGATGTTTTTGGTCAAGCGCCGGTTCTGGTTCACCGCATAGATGTTTGGGCGGTAGTCGTATTGCGCCAACGCCGCCTCGATCCGGTCGCGGGTGGAGCGGCGGACGGTTTCGGGATCGTTGAAGTATTTCGAGACTGTAGGCCGGGACAAGCCGCTGACCGCCGCGAATTCCTCCATGTTTTTTATTTTTCGCGGGGCCATGCGGCGCCGAACCCTCCTTATCGGTTGGACAGAGTGAACTGCAAAATCTTACGCGAGTAAAGTTGGCGTTGCTTCGCGTAAGGTTTTGGATGGGTCTGCGTGGGCCAATCGCCCAGCCAGGGCAGGGCAGGGTGCGCAGGGCTTGGCGCCAGGGCAAAGACCGTTTGATCCGGGCGTTTTATCTGAGTGGCGCGCAGCCCGCAGCCCTAGAGAGGGCTGCGGTAGGTCACGAGGTTAGAGGAGTTCAGGCGCGTTTTGATGATGTCAAAGCAGGCCTTGACCTTCGGCAGCGCCCGCAGATCGACATGGGTGACAAGCCAAACCGAAAACTGCCAGTCGTCCTGTGCGGGTAGGATTTCGATCAGGTCCCCCTCCTCCCGCGCGCGGAAGGTGGGAAGAAAACCGATACATGTCCCGTTCAACACCGCCACCTCCAAGGCCGCGGCGCTGTTGCTGATCAGGGCCGCACTTTGCGGCGGGATATGGGTGTTGAACCAGCCGAAGATACCGGCGTTTTGCGTGTGGGTTAGCGGGCCGGCGAATGCGTGGCGGGCGAAGTCGTCGGGCCCCTTTGGCACGCCATGGGCGGCGACATAGGCGGGCGCGGCGTAAAGCCCCATTTGGATCGTACAAAGGTTGCGCACGATATAGTCATCCTCGCTTGGCCGTTCGCCGGCCCGCAACGCGATCTGCGCCGTTCGAAAATCGATTTCCGTTGCGTCTGAGGAGCAGACAAACCGGACCGACAGCGTGGGATGCGCGCGCAGGATATCGACGATTGCGGCGTTGATCGCTGGGCTGATCTCTTCGATGGCGCTGATCGTGATCTTGCCTGCGATCGCTGTCGCGCGTTCGCGCATTTGGTAGATGATGCGGTTGAAATCGGCCTCGGCCCGGTTGGCGAATTTGACAAGCTCTAGCGCCGGCTCGGTCGGCGTATAGCCGCGGGCGTGGCGCACGAAAAGCTTTGTTTGCAAGAGGTCTTCGAGGAAATCGACATGCCGTTGCACCGTGGCGCGGTGGATCGAAAGCGCGCGCGCGGCGGCGCTCAGTGTGCCAAGCTGCGCGACGGTCGCAACGCTGCGGATCTCATGCAGGTTTTTCATTCCGCGGCGCAGTCGTGGCCCGTGGGCCTGGCAAAGGGGGATGGGGGTGTGGGCATTCCAGTCGGTTACTTCCAGGCGCCAGGGACGGTTCAGGTACGCCGACGGTCTCAGGGAGTCTGGGGGCCGACAACGCACCCCGATGCGACAGCCCCTGCGCGCTGGTGCGGCATGCGTGCCGCGGGGCCGGGCGGCGTCTGCCGCGCCCGGCCCCGGGTGGTTTTTCAGGACCCGGGCGTGTTGCGGACGAAGGGATTGCCCCGCTCGGCCGTTGCGACGAAGGTCATGGCATCGACTTTCCAAGTGTCGCCCGTGCGCACAAAGCTGTGCTCATAGGTGCCCCACTCCTCCCAACGCGCCTCGCCACCGTTTTCGGCAAGCGCACCCCGCTCCATCCGGTTCCAGGCATAGCCATGCGACACACGCGTGGCCCGGTCGTCGCCCTCGAACGTGACGCGGTGGTTGCCCCGGAGGTGGAACGAGGTCTTTTCGGCGGTCAGATTTCCGGCCCAACCCGAAATCAGCCCGTCGGCGGGGATCGTGGCCGGGTCGCCGCCGACCAGCGACGTGAAGTCGACCGTGATCTCATCGGTGAAAAAGCTGCGCGTCAGCGTCCAGTCTTTCGCATCGACAGCCGCATCGATGGCGTCGGCTATGCGGATCATCTCGGCCTGGTCGACCAGGGTTTCGACGGTGACGGGCTGCCCCGCCAGCAGCCCCGCCCCAGCAGCGGGCGCAGCAAAAGCAAGGGTAGCGGCGGTCAAGATAGCAATCGGTTTCATAGGCTTTGTCCTTTCGGGGGGATGCGCCCCGACGCGCGCGATCTGCGCGCCGGGGGGGGAATTAGAATTGGGTGTCGGCGTTCGGGGCGAAATGCGCGGCGATGGTGTCGGCGGC
>CALCPC010000226.1 GCA_937900975.1 uncultured Paracoccaceae bacterium | reverse complement strand
CTTTTGCCGCTGTCCAAGGGCAAGCGCATCGGCGACACCATTCAATGCGGCTATCACGGGATGACCTTCGACGCCGCCGGCACTTGTGTGCGCGTCCCCGGCCAGGAAAACACACCCAAAAGCGCCTATGTCGAGGCTTTCGCGGTCCAGGAGCGGCACAACATCGTCTGGGTCTGGATGGGGGAGCGGGCGACCGCCGATCCAAGCACGATCTTCGACATGCCGGAATTCTCGGACCCCGCCTGGCACGCCCACCAGGGCGAGGCGCTGCACATCGAGGCCAACTACCTCAACGTCGCCGAAAACCTGGTCGACCCCGCGCATGTCAGCTTTGTCCATCCAACCACGCTCGGCTCTGCGGCCAGTGAAAACGTGCCGGTGCATGTCACCACCGCGGGGGACGTGATCTCGGCCTGGCGCTGGATCCGGGACGCCGCCCCTGTCGGCTTTTTTCGGGAGTTTGGCGGCTTTAACGGCAATGTCGACCGCTGGCACTACTACCATCTGCATATGCCCTCGACCGCCGTGATCGATTTTGGCAGCATCTCCGTCGATGCCGAGTGCGCAGAAGAGGATCGCGACCGGGGCGTGCGCATCTTTGCGCTGCATTTCGTGACACCGGTGCGCGAGGATTATACCATCGATCACTGGATGCACCTGCGCAACACATCGCTTGGCGACGAGGCGGCCTCGGCCAAGATGGACGCGATGTTCAATGTGGCGTTCGGCGAGGATAAGGCCGTCTTGGAGGCGGTTCACCAAGCGGAGTTACAACCCCAGCGCCGCAAGCCGGTGCGCATCGCCATCGACAAAGCGCCCAACGTCTATCGCAAGCGCATCCGCGACCGGATCGCATCCGAAGCGACCGAGGATCTTGGCGGGGCCGTTGGCCCCAGCTTTATCCACCATGACTGATACCGCAAAAGAGCCCTAAGGCCACCCCAACAGCGAGGACGACCCATGCAGCGAAAAACCTTCCTGACAAGCCTGTGCGCCGCGGCTTTGGCCCTGACAGCCCCGTTGCCGGCGCTGTCTCAAGACACGATCAAGATCGGCGAAATCAACCATTACAAACGGATGGCGGCCTTCGCCGGCCCCTATAAGCTCGGCATCGAATTGGCGCTGGAGGAGGTGAACGAAGCCGGCGGCGTGCTTGGCAAGCCCTTGGAGTTCATCTTCCGCGACGACCAGGGGGAGCCGGGCGAAGCGGTGAAAATCGCCGAGGAGCTGATGACCCGGGAGGGCACGGCGATGATCACGGGCACGATCCTGTCCAATGTCGGGCTCGCCATCTCCTCGCACGCAGGCGAAAAGGGGTATGTGTATCTCGCCTCCGAACCGCTGGCGGATTCGCTCGGTTGGGCCGCCGGCAATCCCTATACCTTCCGCTTGCGCGCCTCGACCTTCATGCAGGCCGCCATGCTGGCGGAAGCGGCGGCCAAGACTGACGCCACGCGGTTTGCCACCATCGCGCCCAATTACGCCTATGGCAAAGACGCGGTCGCGGCGTTCAAAGAAAACTTGCTGAAGCTGAAACCCGAGGCGGAGTTTGTGGGCGAGCAATGGCCCGCGCTTTTCAAAATCGACGCGGGCGCCGAAGTGCAGGCGTTGGAGCGCGCGAAGCCCGATGCAATCTTTAACGTCACCTTCGGCCCCGATCTTGCGAAATTCGTGCGCGAGGGCGGCGACCGCGGCCTGTTCGACGGCCGCCAAGTCTATGGGCTTTTGTCCGGCGAGCCAGAGTATCTGGACCCGCTGGGCGACGAGGCGCCGGAGGGTTGGCCCGTGACCGGCATTCCCTGGTACGACCTCAGCGACGGGCCGGCAGGCGATTTTGTGGCGGCTTACCCGGCGCGGTATGACGACTATCCGCGCCTCGGCTCTATCGTCGGCTATATGACCGTGCAATCCATCGTCGCGGCCTTGGAGAAGGCCGGATCGACCGAAACCGAGGCGATCCGTGCGGCGTTCGAGGGGTTAGAGGTTGCCAGCGCAATGGGTCCGATCACCTTCCGCGAGATCGACAACCAGTCGACCATGGGCGCCTATGTCGGGACCACGGCGCTGCGCGATGGGCGCGGTGTGGTCGTCGACTGGGTCTACAAGGACGGCGCCGACTATCTGCCGACGGACGAAGAGGTGACGGCGCTGCGCCCGGCAGACTAACCGCTGTGGCGCCCCGGATGCGGGGCGCCTGACGCGGGCTTGACCCATGGAATTTTTCGTCGCCCAGATCCTGACCGGGCTTGCCAACGCAAGCTCCCTTTTTCTTGTCGCCTGCGGTCTGACGCTGATCTTCGGCGTCACGCGGATCGTGAATTTCGCGCATGGCTCGCTTTACATGCTGGGTGCCTATATCGGCTATACGCTGATGCAGGTGCTGCCAGGCGCGGTCGGGTTTTGGGGCGCGATCCTTTTGGCCGGGCTTGCCGTCGGCGTGATCGGCACGGCCATCGAAATGCTTGTCCTGCGCCCCGTCTACCGTGCGCCGGAGCTGTTTCAGCTGGTCGCCACCTTTGGCGTGATCCTGGTGATCCAGGATCTTGCGCTGCTGATCTGGGGGCCAGAGGATCTTTTGGGGCCGCGGGCGCCGGGGCTGCGCGGCGTCTACCGGATCTTGGGCGAGCCGATCCCGAAATATGACATCGTGCTGCTGGTCATCACGCCCATCATTGCGCTTGGTCTTTGGGTTTTGATGACGCGCACTCGGGTCGGCGTCCTGGTCCGCGCCGCCACCCAGGATCGAGAGATGGTGGGCGCGCTTGGCGTCAATCAGGCCTGGCTTTTCACGGGCGTCTTCGCGCTGGGCTCGGCGCTTGCCGGGCTTGGCGGCGCGCTTCAACTGCCCAAGGGCGGCGCCGATCTTTTGATGGATTTCAACATCCTGACGCCGGTCTTCGTGGTCGTCGTGATCGGCGGCATGGGCTCTCTGCCCGGC
>CALCPC010000225.1 GCA_937900975.1 uncultured Paracoccaceae bacterium | reverse complement strand
GTTGATCCTGGTGCCTTGCCACTCAACGCTGGTGGCCTTGGCCAGGATTGTGATGCCGCGCTCACGCTCCAGATCGTTGGAATCCATCGCCCGCTCAACCGTGGCCTGGTTTTCGCGGAAGATGCCCGACTGTTTCAGCAGCGCGTCGACCAAGGTCGTTTTGCCATGGTCGACATGCGCGATGATGGCGATGTTGCGAAGCTCCATAGCCCGCGCCCCTTTGCAAATAGGAAGGGCCCCCGGATGGGAGCCCACTACCCGGTCTTCTAGGACCGTGCTTAGGAAGGTCAACCTTTTGCGGCGCACAAAAAAGACATCTGGCCGGAAATCCGCACCATTTCGCCACCCGGGGCGCAAAGGACCCGGGTTAGAATGCCTGTGGATGCGATGCCCCGTCGCCGCGCAAACGAAACGCCCGCCGCCAGGATCCGGAACCCGCATTTGCAAGTGCGGCCCTGCCGAGACAGGACGGGCGCGTTACACTTGGGCGCCCTCGACCCGGGCCTTGAGATTGGCGAGCCCTTTTTCGTAATCCGCGCCCACCCAGGTGTCCATCATCAGACCCATGTAGCGGCCAATCGGGTTGTGACCCATATCGGCGTCAAGCTGCCATGTCACCTCGGTCCCGCCGCTGGCGGGGGTCAGCGTAAAGGCCGCTTTCGACGTGCCCATGTCGCCGAAATTCAAGGCCGTTTCGATCCGCGCGTTTTCTTCCAACCCGACAATCTCTTGGCTGCCATAGCCCACATCCGGGTCGTCGCTTGACCATGTCATCCGGTTGCCGATGCCACGCTCTGGCCCTTCGAAGGTTTGCACCATATCGGCGTCCAGGTCGCGCCAGGGCGACCATTCGGCAAAGGTTTGCAGATTGTCGATATGGGGAAAAACGGCGTCTGGGGGGGCCGCGATCTCAACACTGCGGGCGACGGTGACGGTGCGGGGAAGAAGGTAGGACGCAGCGGCCAAAAGGGCGACCAGCCCGACAAGCCCGGTCAAAAAGCGGAGCACGATTTTCATGGCGTTCCTCATCTCTCTCGATACGCCAAGCCTACCTCATTTCGGCGCACTTCCAAAGACGGACCGACAACCCACTTGCCATTTTGGCGCCGAAATGCCGTCATGCGCGGCGATAAAGGGGGATAAGACATGCGGGCGATGCGGCTTCACGCATTGGGCGGGGCGTTGACTTTGGACACGGTGCCAACGCCGGCGCCCGGTCCGGGTGAGGTTCTGGTGGCGGTCGAGGCTTGCGGGATCAATTTCGGCGATACGCTGATCGTGACCGGCCAATATCAGGAGAAGTTTGACCTGCCCCTGATCCCGGGGATGGAGATTGCGGGCACCGTCACGGCGCTTGGCGCCGGTGTCACGGGTTTTGCGCCGGGCGACCGGGTGGCAAGCTATGCCGGCGCCGGGGGTTTAGCGGAGTATTCGGCCCTGCCGGCGGTGCGTTGTGTGCCGTTGCCCCCGGCGATGGACAGTGTCACGGCGGCCGCGTTTCTGGTGGCGTATGGCACGTCTCATGTCGCTTTGGGCCCGAAGGCGGGCCTGAAGGCCGGCGAGACATTGCTGGTCCTCGGCGCGGCAGGCGGTGTCGGGCTAACCGCGGTGGAGCTCGGCAAGCTGATGGGCGCGCGCGTCATCGCCTCGGCCCGCGGGGCCGAGAAACTGGCCATCGCCAAGGCGGCGGGCGCCGATCATGGCATTGACAGCGAAACCGCCGATCTGCGGGCAGAGGTCAAGGCGCTCGGCGGGGCCGATGTTGTCTATGACCCCGTGGGCGGCGATCAGTTCGATGCCGCACTGCGCGCAACGCGGCCCGAGGCGCGGATCCTGCCGCTTGGCTTTGCCAGCGGGAGGGTGCCGCAAATCCCCGCCAACATCCTGTTGGTCAAGAACCTGACCGTGCTTGGCTTTTACTGGGGCGGATACGCGACGCTGCGCCCGTCGGTCTTGACCGACAGTTTTCGGGTGCTTTTCGATTGGTACACCGACGGCAAACTCAAGCCCCATGTCAGCCATGTGCTGCCGCTGGCCGAGGCCAATGCCGCGCTGGATCTTTTGCGCAGTCGCCGCGCAACGGGCAAAGTTGTGGTCAAGGTGGCCGCGGCGTGAGCGCTGCAGGGCACCGGCCCGGATGGCCGGCAGCGGCGGCGCTTCTTTTGCCGCTGCTTGGGGCCTGTGGCGCAGAGCTTGGGGGCGCGGCGCCCGCGGGCGGGGCCGCAGCGCCGGCGTTTCTGTCCGCCGCCGTGACCAAGCGGGATGGGCTTTTTACCGAAGTCTCCGTCAGCATCGCCAACCCGACGCGCGACATCTCGGCTGAACGCTACGCGGCTTGCGTGATCGCGGCCGATGCCCAAGCGCGCGGTGAGGTTTGGATCGAGCGGCTGCGCGGCGCGCGCCGGATCCGCGGCGCAGAAGAGGATCTAACGGTGCTCTACCGCACCGACCGGCTGAAACCCCTGCGGGGCGACACAGTCTTCACCGCCGCGCT
>CALCPC010000224.1 GCA_937900975.1 uncultured Paracoccaceae bacterium | reverse complement strand
TGTGGTCTGGGATCCAAAGATCAGCCAAACCTACTGCGCCGCAAGCCATCACTCCATCCTCGACTACAGCGTGTGGGAGGGGGTGTCGGTGAGCGCGCAGGCGCGCTTTACGTTGAGCCGGGGGGCGGTGATCTGGTCTTGGGGCCAAAACTCCCAACCCCAACCGGGGCGGGGACGGTTTGTGCCGCGCCCGGCCTTCCCCTCGGCGTTGACGGCGCTGAGCAAGTGGAAGGAGTTGCACGCGCCAAAACGCATTCAGCGCGACCCGCTGAACATTCCAGCGGGGCTCTGACACGCAGATCCTGTCCAAAAATTGAGCATTGTCCGGGCCGCGGTCCAGGGGGGCGCGAGGGGGGCCGTTTGGTGTGTGCGCCGCCCCGCCATACCCGGCATATTCGGGCGCGTAGATACCGCGATCTCAACACTGGGGGTAAGACGACCATGCCGCAATCGACACAACCGAACCCATCACGCCGGTCCGTGCTGAAGCCGGGCGCCGCGTCCCTGGTTCTCAGCGCCCCGTTCGTCAACCGCGCCTGGGCCCAGACGGTCGAGTAGACGATGCTGGGCTGGTACGGCACGGCCGAGCCCGACATGGTGGGCGCCTTCGAGGAGGCCAACAACGTCAAGTTTGTGCCGAAATACTATTCGGGCGGCGACAATATGCTGGCAGCACTGGCGCAGAACCCGCCGGGCACCTTCGACATCATCCACACGGATGCGGAATACGCGAAACTTCTGGTCGCCAATGATCTGGTGATTGCCCTAGATGCCAACGACTACCCGATGGACGACCTTCTGCATGACGATTTCAAGGCGTTTTCCGGCCATTGGGGCCCCGATGGCACGCTTTATTCGTTGATCTCGCGCATCGGCCATCTTGGCGTCTCCTTCAACAAAGACGTGATGACCGCAGAAGAGGCGGCCACCTATGACATCTTTTGGGACCCGCGCCTGACCGGCAAGGTTGGCCATTTCGATTGGCATTTGCCGTCCTTGGGCCAGATGAGCCTTCTGACCGGCAACGCCGCGCCCTTTGACATCGACAGCGCCGCCTGGGCGGCCGTTCAGGAAAAAACCCTGTCGCTGAAACCCCAGGTTGGCGGCTATTTCGACTTTGGCGGCACCTTCGCGGGCCTCAAAAACGGTGAGATGCTGGCCATGGTCGGGATCGGCGATTGGGTGACGGGAATTTTGGAGCGTGACGGCGCGCCGGTGACGTCGGTTATCCCGAAAGAGGGCGGGATCCAGTGGACGGAAAGCTATTCGATCACCAAAACCTCTGAAAAAACCGAGTTGGCGCTAAAGTACCTCGCCTACACGATGTCCCCCGAAGGCCAGGTGAAAACCGCGCAGATGCTGGGGTATCCAGGTCACGCGGTCACCAAGGCCGGACGCGCGCTTTTGAACGCGGTGGACCCGGCCGAGGCGCAACGCTCTCACCAAGTGGATGGCGACCCGCAAGACCCGATCACGCTGATTAACGAGGGGCGCATCCACTATCGCGACATCCCAGTGCAGCAAACGCTGGAGGATTGGAACGATTTCTGGTCGGAGTACAAGAACGCGTGACGCTGCGCCGGGGGCGGCACAACTGATGCGCCGCCCGACAGTCTTTTCGCTGACTTTTCGCTTGCCGGTTCTGATCTGGCAGGGCCTGTTTTTTATTGGCCCGCTTCTTTTCGTGGTCGCGATGTCGTTCTTCGTGGTCACGAACTACAGGATGGTCGAAACCTTTGAGCTGACGAGCTGGGGCAAGATGGTCTCTCGTGGCTATGTCTGGTCCAGCTACCGCTACACGCTCAGCCTTGCGGCGGGGGCAGCGGCGCTGGCCTCGGTCCTGGCGTTTCCGGCTGCCTGGTTTTTGGCGTTCCGCATAAGCGCTCGGATGCGCAACCTGGCGCTTGTTTTGCTGATCGTGCCCTTTTTCACCAGCTACCTTGTGCGCACCTTCTCGTGGTACAGTATTTTGGCGGAGTCCGGCGTCTTTAACGGCGTCGTCGGTTTGGTGGGGCTGGGTCCCTATACCCTGCTCAACACTGCGACGGGTACGATGGTGGGGTATCTGACACTGGTGTTGCCGCTGGTGCTGATCCTGCAAACCGTAACGCTTTCCAACATCGACCGGCGGCTGATCCAAGCGGCCCAAAACCTTGGCTGCCCGCCCGCGCGCACGGTCTGGGCGGTGATCTTGCCCGCGGGCAAGACCGGCTTCGTGATCGCGGCGCTTTTCGCGTTCATTCTGTCCTTTGGGGACTTTGTGGCGCCCTACTATCTTGGCG
>CALCPC010000223.1 GCA_937900975.1 uncultured Paracoccaceae bacterium | reverse complement strand
TGAAAAACATCATGATCCCGGTCGTGACCGTCCTGGGGCTGGAGTTTGGAACGCTGATCGGCTTCTCGGTCGTGACCGAGACCATTTTCGCCTGGCCGGGCATGGGCAAGCTTTTGATCGACGCGATCCTGCAACTCGACCGGCCGCTGATTGTCGCTTACCTTATGATTATCGTGCTGTTTTTCGTCGTCATCAATCTGGTCGTCGATATCCTCTATTCAATCCTCGACCCCCGCGTCCGGCTGCAGGACCAGGGCGCATGACCGAAGCGACGCTGACAGCCCCCGTAACGCCCGTGAAGGTTGAAACGCCCTTTCAACGGTTTCGCGCAGAGTTCTTTGAAAGCCGGATCGCCACCGCCGCGCTGGCCACGATTGTGCTGATCATTCTGCTCGCCCTCTTCGCGCCCTGGATCACCCCGCAAAACCCCTATGATCTGGCGCAGGTCGACGTGATGGACGGCCGGCTTGCCCCGGGGTCAGAGGCGTTTGCGGGCTATACGATGTGGCTCGGCTCCGACGGGGCGGGGCGCGATCTGTTCTCGGCCATTCTCTATGGTTTGCGCATCTCGCTGGCCGTTGGCGTCGCCTCGGGCGTGATCGCCTTGCTGCTGGGCATGGCTGTCGGGCTTTTGGCCGCCTATGCGGGCGGACGGCTTGAGACTGTGATCATGCGCGTGGTGGACCTGCAGCTTTCGTTCCCGGCCTCGCTGGTCGCGCTGATGCTGATCGCCATCCTTGGCAAGGGGATCGAGAACATCATCCTGGCGCTGGTGGTCGCGCAATGGGCCTATTACGCGCGCACCGTGCGCGCGACAGCCCTGGTGGAGCGGCGCAAGGAGTATGTGGAGGCTGCAGCCTGCCTTGGCCTTTCCAACACCCGCATCATCTTTCGCCACATCCTGCCCAATTGCCTGGCGCCGCTTATCGTCGTCGGCACCGTGCAGGTGGCAAGCGCCATCAGCCTAGAGGCGACGCTGTCCTTTCTCGGCATCGGTCTGCCGCAAACCGAGCCGTCGCTCGGCGTGCTGATCGCCAATGGGTTTGAGTACATGATGTCGGGACGCTACTGGATTTCCATCTTCCCCGGTCTCGCGCTGCTTCTCACGGTGGTGTCGATCAATCTGGTGGGCGATCACCTGCGCGACGTGCTGAACCCGAGGCTGAAGAAGTGACGCTTGCGGTTCAGGGCCTTGCCACGCATTTTTTTACCCATGCCGGGGGCGTTAAGGCCGTGGACGGCGTCGATTTTAGCGTCGAGCCCGGCCAGATCATGGGCCTGGTCGGCGAAAGCGGGTCGGGAAAGTCGATCACCGGCTTTTCCATCCTCGGCCTGATCGACCCGCCAGGGCGCATCGTTGCGGGCTCCATCCGGTTCAAGGGCACCGAGATTTCCAACGCGTCTGAGGCCGATTTCCAACGGCTCCGCGGCAACCGCATCGCGATGATCTTTCAAGACCCGATGATGACGCTGAACCCGGTTCTGCGCATCGACACCCAGATGATCGAAGCCATCCAGGCGCATGAAACCGTCCCCCGCCGCACCGCCTGGGAGCAGAGCCGCGCGGCGCTGGGCCTGGTCGGCATCCCCGCGCCAGAGGAACGCCTCAGCGCGTATCCGCATCAATTGTCGGGGGGTATGCGGCAGCGCGTGGCCATTGCCATCGCGTTTCTCAACAAGCCCGATCTTATCATCGCCGATGAGCCGACGACCGCGCTGGACGTCACGATCCAGGCGCAAATCATCCACGAGGCGCAGAAACTGACGCGCGAAACACGGACCGCGATGATCTGGATCACGCATGATTTGGCGGTGGTGGCCGGCCTCGCCGACCGGATCTCGGTGATGTATGCGGGACGGATCGTGGAACAGGGCGCCACAGACGACATTATCGACCGCCCGCTGCACCCCTATACTGTCGGTCTTCTCGGCTCCGTTCCGTCGGCCAACCGGCGCGGCGCGCGGCTGGCGCAGATCGAGGGGATGGCCCCCAACATGCTGGCGCTGCCGCCCGGATGTGCCTTTGCCCCCCGGTGCCAGCACGCCGATGCCACCTGTGCCCAGGTGCCCGAAATGGCAGCGGTCTCGGGGCGGACTGTACGCTGCTTTCACCCGGTTTCGCGGCCATGAAGCCGATCCTGGAAATCGACGCCGTCTCCAAACGGTTCACCCGGACGCTCGACGTCGCGGGCCGGGTTGCCCAACGCCTTGGCGCCAAGGTGCGCGAGGAGACGGTCCACGCCGTCGACAGCGTCAGCCTTACCATCGCCCCGGGGGAGGTCGTCGGCCTGGTTGGGGAATCGGGCTGCGGGAAATCGACATTGGGCCGGGTCGTCGCCGGCATCCACAGCGCGAGTGCGGGTCGCATCCTGCTCGACGGCCAAGACATCGCAGCGCTGACAGGGGCGGAGCGACGGGCGGCAACGCTGGCCGTTCAGATGATTTTTCAAGATCCGTTCGCCAGCCTTAACCCCCGGCTGCGCGTCGAAGACATCATCGGCGAGGCGCCCCGCGTCCACGGCCTGGTCACGGCCGATGCGCTGTCCGATTACGTCGATGAGACGATGCGCCGCGTCGGGCTCGACCCCGCGCTGAAGCGCCGCTACGCCCATCAGTTCTCTGGCGGCCAGCGTCAGCGGATCGGCATCGCCCGCGCGCTGGCCGTGAAGCCCCGGTTTTTGGTCTGCGACGAGGCGATCGCCGCGCTGGACGTCTCAATCCAGGCGCAAGTCATCAATCTTTTCATGGACCTGCGAGAGGAGTTGGGCCTGACCTACCTCTTTATCAGTCATGACCTGTCCGTCGTCGAACATATCGCCGACAGCGTCGCCATCATGTATCTCGGCCGCATCGTTGAGACCGCGCCAACCGAGGCGCTGTTCGAAGCACCGCGTCACCCCTACACCAGGGCGCTGCTGGCCGAGGCGCCGCGGCTCGATCAGCGTCGGCGGCAGTTTGAACCGATTAGGGGCGAGATCCCCTCTCCCCTCGACCCGCCGCCGGGGTGCCATTTCCACCCCCGCTGCCCCAAAACCCAAGACATTTGCCGCACGGCCCTGCCGGCGTTGGACCCGATTGTCCCTGGACGTCACGCGGCCTGCCATTTCTGGGCCGAGACATGAGCGTGCTCGAAGTGCGTCAGCCGCAGGGCGCGCCGGTGCCTCTGATCCTCGACAGCCCGCATTCCGGCTCCGTCTACCCCGAGACCTTCGATCACCGGATCGACCGGATGACGCTGCGCCGATCCGAAGACGCCCATGTGGAGGAGCTTTTTGCAGATGCGCCGAACCATGGCGCCACGCTGCTGCATGCGCTGTTTCCCCGCTGCTATATCGATCCCAACCGCGCTGCCGACGATATCGATCTTGGCCTGATTGACGGGACTTGGCCGCACCCAGTGCGCCCCACGACCAAAACCCGGGACCGTGGGGTTGGATTGATCTGGCGGGATATGAAGGCTTTCGGACCCGTTTACGCGCGAAAGTTGACAGTTGACGACGTCGCGGCCCGGATCGAGACGTATTGGCAGCCCTATCACGACACGCTTTCTGCCCTCATCGATGCAGCGCATGGGCATTGGGGGCAAGTGCTCCACCTAAACTGCCACTCCATGGCCAGCATGGGCGATCGCACCACGGAAGACGGCGCCGTAGCGCGCCCCGATTTTGTCATCAGCGACCGCGAGGGCCGAACAGCGGCGCCGGATATCTTGGCCGCAGTTTTGGATCCCCTGAAATCCGAGGGCTACAGCGTTGCGATCAACGACCCCTACAAGGGCTTTGAGTTGGTGCGAAAGCACGGCCGCCCGGCCGAGGGTCGCCACAGCGTTCAAATTGAGATCAATCGCGCGCTTTACATGGATGAGGCCACGCTCTCAAAAACGCCCGGCTTTTTTCGGGTAAAGCGGACCTTGAGCGGCCTGGTCGCAGCCCTGGCAGAGACGATCACACGCCGGGCCGCGGCAGGCTAGCAGCGCGCGCGTCCAGGCGGACATGGCGGGCAAGACGTCAGAGAGGGCAGCGGGCCGCCCCTGCGCCAGCGGTCCCCGATCCGGGGTGAAGGGATGGCCCCCGAGCATCGCCTGGGCAGCTACAGAAGCGTAAGATACAACGGGACAACCAATAGAGCAAAATACCAAA
>CALCPC010000222.1 GCA_937900975.1 uncultured Paracoccaceae bacterium | reverse complement strand
GGCAAGCTCCCGCCGCGCGGCGGCAACTTTGTCGACGGTGCGGGCCAGGTAATCCTGATCGGCGAGTGCGGCCAGCGCACCGGCCTGCGCCACGCGGTTGATGCCGAAATGATTGCGGATCCGGTCGAACATCGCGATCACGGGCGCGGCCCCCAAAGCATACCCAATCCGCGCGCCCGCCAGACCGTAGCCCTTGGAGAACGTGCGCAACCGCAGCACGCGCTCTGACCGCATATCGAGCGGCGGGACCGCGTCCGCAGGTGCGAAATCGCAATAAGCCTCGTCCAGGCAAAGCAGCGCCCCGTCCGGCAGCCCGTCGATCAGCGCCGCGATCCGCGCGGCGTCGAGCCAAGAGCCCATCGGATTGTCTGGATTGGCCAGATAAACCAAGGCCGCATCGACTGCCTTGGCCTTGGCCAGCAGCGCGTCGGGAGCCTCGGCGGCGTCGCGATAGGGGACGGTGTGGACGATGCCGCCCGCACCCGAGATCTGATAGTTGAACGTGGGGTAGGCGCCCGCCGAAGTGACGACAGGCACGCCCGGCGCCACCACAAGGCGTGCGATCAGGCCCAGCAAACCGTCGATCCCCTCGCCGAGAACGACGTTTTCGGGTGCAACGCCATGGTGGCGCGCGAGGGCGGTCTTAAGTTCGAACCCCTCCGGATCGCCGTATTTCCAAACCTCCGCCGCGGCCTCTGTCATGGCGGTCACGGCGTTGGGGGACGGGCCGAAGACGCTTTCGTTGGCGCCGAGGCGCGCCGCGAAGGCGTGGCCCAGCGCACGCTCCTGCGTTTCGGGGCCGACAAAGGGTACGGTTGCCGGCAGCCCGGCCACGATATCTGTCCAGCGCGGCATCACGCGTCCCAATCGGGCTCCCATGTTGCGTGACGGCAAAATCGCTGGTGCCCGGCTGTCAGTGCCGTCAGACGAACCAGATCGTCGGGGGGAATTTCGAGATCCATGGCAGCCAGATTTGAGGCCAGATTGGCCGGTTTGGTCGACATCGGGATCGGGATCACGCCCATCGCAACGATCCAGGCCAACGCCACCTGCGGCGGGGTTGCGCCAAGCTTAACGGCCACCTCATAAACGGCTTCGGGTTGAAACGCCTTGCCCCGCGCCACCGGCATATAGGCGGTCAGCGAGATGCCCAAGCTGTCCGCCTCGGCCTTCAGCGGCGCCTGGTCGATCAGCAGATGATATTCGACCTGGTTGGTTTCGATCCGTGCCACCGAGGCCGCGGCGCGAAGCTGCGGTCGGGTGAAGTTCGAGACGCCGATCGCACGGCAGATCCCAGCCTCGCGCACGGCTTCCAACTGCTCCACGACCCGCTCAACCGCCACATCCTTTGGCGGCCAATGGACAAGCAAGAGATCGACATAGTCGCAATCGAGCGCGCGAAGACTGTCTTCGGCGCTGGCCATGACGCGGTCTTCGCCGAACCGGTCCTGATGGACCTTCGTGACCACGTACAGATCTTCGCGCGGCAGGTTCGCGGCGGCGATCCCGGCGCCGACGTCGCCCTCATTTCCATACATCTGCGCCGTGTCGATGTGGCGATAGCCAAGCGCCAGCGCCTCGGCGACAACACGCTCTGCTTCGCCTTCTCTCAACGGCCAGGTGCCAAGGCCGATCGGGGGCATGTTCATTTTTTGTTACTCCATCGTGGCCAGGCGCGTTTTCGCGGCATCAAGCTTGGCGATTTCCGCCATCAAACCCTCAAGCCGGGTTCGCGTTTCGTCAACCACCTCCTCTGGCGCGTTCTGGAGGAACTTGGCGTTGCCGAGCTTTTTCGACAGCCCCTCACGCTCTTTCCCAAGCTTGGTCAGGGTCTTGGCAAGGCGCGCCATTTCGGCGCCGATATCGATCACATCGGCCAGCGGCAGGCAAAAGGTGCCGCCCGGAACCGCCAGCGTGACCGCGCCTTTGGGCGCGTCCTCGGCCGCCGTTACCGCGGGCACCCGCGCCAGGCGGGAAATCAGGGTCCAGTTGCGATCCAACGCACCCTGCCCCGCGGCATCCAGATCAAGCTGCACCAGCGGGATCCGGGCGCCGACGGGGACATGGGTTTCCGCGCGGACAGAGCGGATCTGCTCGATAAGGTCGATCACCCACAGCATCTCACGGTCCGCTTCGGGGGTCGCGATGGCGCCGGGCTCTGGCCAGGGGGTCAGTGCCAGGAGCTGCGGGCGCGGGGCCGTGACGCGCCAAAGCTCCTCGGTGATAAAGGGCATCATCGGGTGGAGCAGGATCATGCATTGATCCAGCGTCCAGGCCATCACGGCCTTGGTCTCCGCCGCCGTCGCCTCGTCGGCCAGCAGCGGTTTGGCGAACTCCACATACCAGTCGCAGACCTTGTTCCAGACATGGGCATAAAGCCCCCAGGCCGCGTCGTTGAAGCGATAGTCGCTAAGCGCCTGATCGACCGCCGCGACGGTC
>CALCPC010000221.1 GCA_937900975.1 uncultured Paracoccaceae bacterium | reverse complement strand
CCCGCTAAAACGGTTTATCGCCTCCGAAAAATGACCTTTATTCAGAAAGAAGCGGCCAACCTCAAACTCTTTCCCCGCAAGATGGACTAGAGCTAGGTCAAACTTCACCTCCGCCGATTTGGTGTAATCGCTGTCGGGATACCGTTCGATGGTTTCGCGCAATTCCTGCAGCGCATCGAAGGTTGTGGCCTGGTCGCGGCCCACATCGACGATCTGATCGTAGTAGCTGAGCGCGATCAGATATTGCGCGTAAGCCGCGTCCTGATCGGCGGGAAAGAAATCGAGATACCGTTCGGCGGCGGCGCGGCTGTCTTCGAACCGGCTGGCGTCGTAATAGGCGAAGGCCGACATCATCATCGCCCGCTTAGCCCATTCGGAATAGGGGTAAAGCCGCTCAAACTCATCGAACATGCGTGCAGCGCGGAGGGGGCGCCCCTCTTCCAAATCGAACTCAGCCGCCAAAAAAAGCTCCTCGGCTGAGCGGCTTTCGATCGCGATCTCCGTTTCACCGCCAAAGCCGAGCCGTGCGCAGCCCGCGGGTACCATCAGAAGAACGCCCAACAGCGCGGGGGCAAGCAGGCGGCTCTTTCCGATCATGGCGGCGTCGTCCCAAATTTCATGCGTCGCGCGGCGAGACCCCCGCGATACCCTTGTTTACCATAGCTTTGGCGAGGGACGAAAGGGGCCGTGGACGCATCCGGCGCTTGCATGGCTTTCGGGCAAGCCTGTGCGTCTCCGACCCCAAAAAGCATCGCCCAGGATCGGCGCATGGCTGATCCTGGGCGGTGCTGGTTCAAAGATCGGGTGGTCTTGGCGGCCTGGCCCTAGCCAACCTTGGCCAGATCGGCGGGGCACAGCCCCGCCCCCGGAAGGCCGCGGGCCGTCTCGGGCGTGCAGGTTTCGATCCGGTAGGCTTCGGGCCGGTCAAACAGTGTCCGCAGCATCCGGTTCGTCGGCCCGTGACCGGCCCGCACCCCCTGATAATGGCCAAGGATCGGCATCCCCACCAGGCTGATATCGCCGAGAACGTCCAGGATCTTATGGCGCACACACTCATCAACCCGGCGGAACCCTTCGGGGTTCAGAACGGTCGCGCCTTCGACGACGACTGCGTTTTCCAGCGTGCCGCCAAGGCCGAGACCAGCGGCTTGCATCGCCTCGACATCCTGACGGCGGCAGAAAGTGCGGCAATCGGCAAGCTCCCGCGCGAAGGTGCCGTTCGACATGTCAAAGCTTGCCGTCTGGCGCCCAATCGCGGCCTCGTCGAACGCGATTTCGAACGAGATCTTCAGGCCGTTATAGGGGCTCAGCCGGACCTCTGCGTCGCCTTCGCGGTGCACAATATCCGACACGATCCGCATCACTTGCAACGGTGCCGCCTGGGCCACCAGGCCGGCCTCCAGGATATCGCGAAGAAACCGGCGCGCGCTGCCATCCATGATCGGGACTTCGGGTCCGTCGATGTCGACGGTCACATTGTAAAGGCCGGCCCCGGCAAACGCCGCCATCAGATGTTCGACTGTGCTGACGGTCACGCCGGCCGCATTGCTCAGCCGCGTGTTCAGCCGGGTGTCCGACACAGCGTCGAAGCGTGCCGGCACAACGCCGTCGCGATCCCGCACATCGACGCGGCGAAACCGGATCCCAGATCCGGCGGCCGCCGGTTTCAGCGTCAGTCGCACAGGGCGCCCGGAATGCAGGCCCATGCCGACAAATTGAACGGATCTTGCAAGTGTGGTCTGCACGGTAAGCCTCGTTCTCGTTCTTATCTGTTGCCGAGCGCGGGCCCGGGTCATTGTGTATCGGAGGTTTTGAGTTGACCGGTCCGTCGGATCCCTAACCCGACACGCCACGCAAAAACCCCTCCTACACATTGTGTTAGGCGGTGGCGTTGGAGTGCTCAAATCAAGCTTTGTGTCGGTATCTTTCAGCGGTGTAACAGGCGTCGGCGGGCCGGCCGCAGGCCGGGCACGCCGGCCCTCGCCTCTGTTTAATAGCGCAAGTTTTAGGTGTATTTTCAGATATTTACGGGAATTTTCCAGGGCGCCCTGCCGTTGGGCGGCGCCGGAACGGCACGATTTTGCTGTGATCCAGCCCGTGACGGATCGGCAACAATCGACCCCGCCCGGTGATCGGGCGGGGTCGGGGTCAGTTCGCTTGGCGGCGCAAAAAGGCGGGGATTTCCGACCTATCCCGGGCGTCCGGCGCGGGCACATCCTGGTCGTGATGGCCCGGCGCGGTGCTTGGCGGTGTTACGCTGCGCGGTTGCACGGTGCGTTCCTCCCCCCGGGCGGCGTTGCCGGGCATCCGATGGATCAGGCTGTTGATCGCAAAGCGTCCGCTGTCCTCGACGGCTGGACGGGGCGCATGTTGCGGTGCAGTCGGCGCCCGCGCCTCCGGCACTTTCGCGACGGCGGCTTGCAGCCGTGCCAGCGCCTCGGGCGAGGGTTCGCCGGGCCTGCGCGGACGCTCGGGCTGCGGCGGCGGCATGTCTGCGACGGCGGCGGTTTCGGGCACGGCGGTTTCGGGCACGGCGGGTTGCGGCGTTTCAGCAGCCCGCGGACGGCTGTCGACAAAGCTCGCGGCCGGCAGCGGCTCAGGCTCGGCGGCCGGCAAAGGCTCCACTTCGGGCGCTGGCGTCTCGGCCACGGGGTGCGCCATGGGCGCCACCTCAATCGGGTCCCGGCGCGGTGTTGCGCCCGGCCGCTCCCCCTCGATCACATCGATGCCGGTCGCGACCACCGACACACGCAGACGCCCCTCCATATCCGGATCGAGCGTTGAGCCGACAATGATGTTCGCCTCTGGATCCACTTCCGAGCGGATACGGTTCGCCGCCTCGTCCAACTCAAACAGCGTCAGGTCCATGCCACCGGTGATGTTGATCAACACACCCTTCGCGCCCTTAAGGCTGAGCTCATCCAACAGCGGGTTGGCGATGGCCTTCTCGGCGGCCTGCACAGCGCGGGCTTCGCCCTCACCCTCACCCGTGCCCATCATCGCCTTACCCATCTCATCCATCACGGAACGGACATCGGCGAAATCGAGGTTGATGATCCCGGGGCGCACCATCAGATCGGTGACGCCTTTAACACCTTGGTAGAGCACGTCGTCGGCGAGGGAAAACGCCTCGGTAAACGTCGTCCGCTCATTGGCGAGGCGGAAGAGGTTTTGGTTGGGGATGATGATCAGCGTGTCGACGACGCGCTGCAACTCCTCCACCCCTTTTTCGGCCTGGCGCATCCGTTTGGCGCCTTCGAACTGAAAGGGCTTGGTGACCACGCCAACGGTCAAAACGCCCATCTCGCGGGCGGCCTGCGCGATGATCGGCGCGGCCCCGGTGCCGGTGCCGCCGCCCATGCCGGCGGTGATGAAACACATATGGGTGCCCACCAGATGGTCGACGATGGTCTCGATGCTTTCTTCGGCTGCGGCGGCGCCGACCTCGGGCCGCGCACCGGCGCCCAGCCCTTCGGTCACCTTCACACCAAGCTGCAGCTTCGCGCTCGCCTCCGACTGCGCCAAGGCTTGGGCGTCCGTGTTCGCAACCACGAACTCCGCCCCCTCAAGCGCCTTTTCGATCATGTTGTTGACAGCGTTGCCGCCCGCGCCACCCACGCCGAAAACTGTGATGCGGGGGCGCAAATCATGCTGCTCTGGCATGCTGAGGTTCAAAGCCATTTTATCCGCCTGTATCTTTGACCGGCCAGGCTTTTGCGCCCGGCTCACATATGCTCGTTGCACTATACACGGTATTGTAAAAGCCCGAGCGCGTCACGCACTTTGTTGTGCGCCGGCCTGCTCTCGGCCAGAAAGGCGCGCCTTGACGCTTCTTGGCGGCACCTCTATGCGCAAGGCAGCTGCGTTTTGGATATGCTGATGGCCAATCTTCTTCTGTCCGACCCTGATCTAATCCTCCTGCACCTGCCCAAAACCGGCGGCACATCTATCCAAAACCTTTGCGGCAAGCGCGCGGCCATGGCGTTCGGTTTTGTCCCAAAACGCTGGCCCGCCGTGGCCAGGCTTGCGGTGACACGCAATCCCAAAAGCCGGTTTTTGTCGGCGGTGCGGATGTTCAAATTTGGCGACACGCACGAAGCCGGGCGGTATTCTGAGCCGACGCTTCCCGACCTGACGGTGACCCAGGCGCTGGACGTCCTAGAAGATCCAGAGATCCCGTTCGACCGGCTGATACGAGAGCCGTTGGGCAACCTAAAACACCACATCCTGCCGCAGACGCATCCTTTTAACTGTCTTCACCTGGCAACCGACATTCTGTGTTTTGAGCGGCTGAGCGCTGAGTATGAGGCCTTCGCCGCGCACCATGCGTTGCCCGCGCAATTGCCGCATTTGCGTCGGACGACCGACCGGCCGCGCGTGACCATGACGGACGCGGAGGAGGCGCGCATGCGGCGCCTTTTTGCAGAGGATTACCGGCTTTTAGGCTATGAGGGCGATGGAGAGCCTGTCCGACCGCGGGCGCCCCTGCCATCCCCCCCGCAACAAATCTACGATCTTTGGCCAGCGCTTTTTTCAGACAATAAATCCCGCATTCCCGGCGGGTTACGCGCATTGCCGTCGCGCAAAGCCGACCTTGCCCTGTTTCGCAGCACACCGATCCCTGGCACGCCCGGTCGCACCTGGCCGGGGCGAAAACCGGTGTTGGGCCAGCACTTTCGTGCCCTGGCACCAGAGTTCAAAGGGTCAAGCTTCCTTGCGCTTTTGCTGGCCTCCAGCATCGTCGTGACACGGCGTGCGCGCGACGATGCTGTCCGACGCGGGGCGCTGCAGTTGTTTTTTCGCTGTGTTGAGGACGATCCCGCGGCGCTTTACCGCCAGCTCAATCTCCGCTGGCTGACATCGGTTGCGGATACCTTCGCCGACCACGGCAAAACGCCGGGCGCGCGCGCGCTGGGGCTTTTGGCATCGACGATGGCCAATTTCGCCAAACTGGCGGAAAGCGAGGTGCGGCTCTACCGGCCGGCGGTGCCTTGGCCACCGAAACACCGGTTCTCGAAGGGCGGGCCGCTGTTTGACGGCGTGATTACGTATTGGGTGGAGCAGGGCGATCTGATCGACAACCTCGCAAAGCGCCTTGCCAAAAATGCCGATGGCGACGCGCTGGTCGGGCCGCTTTGCAATGAGGTGTTTTTGCGCCTGAAAGCAAACGATACGTTCATCGCCAGGTTGGAAGAGATGAAATCCAGACCCGTTCCGCCGCTGCGCTCGGCCTCGCGTGGGCGGTTTGGTCTCTAAGACACGCCTTGCCCCTGCCCGCAAACCGATCCGCCGTCGTGCAGACATCGGGCGGTTGAGGGAAGAAATTTCCGTTCAATTTTAGGCAAAAATGCCGGTTCGAGGCTTCCGAACCGACACTCTTAAACGCTTTCATTCGGTGTTGGGGACAGATGCTGACCGCGGAACCCCGCGCGGACGGCGGTGTTGCCCAGGGGCGCCCACGGGCGGTAGAGCCCCGCCTGCGGGCGTATTCGGCGCGCCCCGCATCGGCGGGCGGGCGCCGAAACCTGTGACCGGCTACCAGTTTTGCCGGATCCAGCGGATCGCACGGCGCATCCGGCGGCTGCCGATGCGGTCGGCGGGCATCTCGAAATCCCAACATTCATCTTGGGGATGCGAGGAAAACAGCGCCAGGCCGACTGCGGCGGCAAAGGCTGTGCCGGTGGCGGCCTGCGGCAGGCCCTGCACGCGCAAAGGTTTGCCGATGCGCACATTGCGTCCCAGGATCCGCGCGGCCAGCGTTTCCAGCCCCGGAACCTGCGCGCCACCGCCGGTCAAAACCACGCGCTGTCCCGGCAAACACTCAAACCCCGAGGCGTCGAGCCGCGCGCGCACCTCCTCTAAGATTTCCTCCATCCGCGGGCGCATGACGCCGATCAATTCGGCGCGGGTGATCTGACGGCGCTCCGCCTCCTCCTCGAAGGCGGAGGGGATTTCGATGAAATCGCGGTCATCGGCGCCCGTGGCGACGACGCCGCCATGCAGCGTTTTGATCCGCTCGGCGGTGGCATAGGGCATCTCCAACCCCTGGCAGATGTCCGAGGTCAGGTGATGCCCGCCCATCGCCACGCAATCGGCGAAAATCATCTGGCGTTTGGCAAAAATCGACAACCCGGTGGTGCCGCCGCCGATATCGACACAGGCAGCACCCAACTCCTGCTCATCCTCGACCAGCGCCGAAAGCCCCGCGGCGTAGGATGAGACGGCCAGTCCCGCAAGCTCCATATCGCAGCGCCGGATACAATGCAGAAGGTTGTGAACGGGGATGCCATCGACCGTCAGAAGATGCATGTCGACCGTCAGCCGCGCGCCGATCTGGCCGCGCGGATCGGACAGCCCAGACCGGTCGTCGAGCGCGAAATTGACTGGCAGCGCGTGCAGCGCCTCGCGGTCGGCGCCATAGTCCGGCACATCGCAGGCGGTCAGCACATGGCCGATATCGGGCTCGGCCACCTCGCCGTTTTCAACCCGAACCGACCCCGTCAACCCGTAGGAGCGGGGCGCCCCGCCCGAAAGGCACGCAATGGCGTGATCGACCCGCAGCCCGGCCATCTTTTGGGCCGCTTGGACCGCGGTGCGAATCGCACGCTCGGTCTCCTCCATCGCGGTGATCTCACCATAACGCACCCCGCGAGAACGTGTGGTCGCAGCCCCGACAACGCGAAACGCGCCATGCGTCAGGCTGGTCCGGCGCGCCGGGTCGGCGCGGTCGGGGGCGAATTGCAGCACCAGGCAGGCGATCTTGGTGGAGCCGATGTCCAAGATCGCGACCAGGCCGCGGCGCAGCGCTGCCTCCCGCCGTTGCCGCATCGCGCGCTGGCTTTCGAACAAGACTGAACTCATAACGCACCCTCCTCGGGCGGGATGTCGGTGCCAAGAACCGCGGCCAGCCCGCCAGGGCTTAGCCGCACAACCGGCCGCGCGGGATCGCGGAGCTCGCCCGCGACAAGATCGCGGTCGAGCAACGCCTTCGCCGCCTGCAGCGCCATCAGGCGGCGAAGCGCGGCTTCAGGCGCGTTTTCGGGCAAAAGCACGGTCAGGTCCGGCGCCAGGACCAGGTTCCAGCGCCGGGTGCCAACCCGGACAAGGCCGCGGATCCGGCGCTTGACGGGGGCGGCAAGCGCCAGCAGCCGCTTGGCCTCCGCCACATGCAAGCCAGCATCCACACCCGCCAAAAGCGGCAGATCGGGCCGCGCCAAGCGATGCGGGATCGTTCCGGTCCGCACGCCGCCCGGGTCAATCAGGTCGAACCGATCCGGCCCTTTCAGGATCGCCACCGGAACACGCTCTTTAACCACAACAGTCAGCCGGCCATCGGTGCCGTATCGCGCCTCGACATCCGCCACCGGTTCTAGCAACGCGATCGCCGCCCGAAGGCCTGTCAAATCCAAATCCAGCGCGCTTTGCGGAAGGTCGAGCGCGAGGCGGCGTTCGATCTCAGCGGCAAGCGGCGCGCTGGCGCCCTGAATGTCCAGCGCCGTGACCGTCAGGTCGGGATGCGCGGCCAGGGCCGTTGAAACGGCTGCGACCGCGGCGTCGACCTCCGCCTGCACCCGCGGATGGGCGATCGTCGCGCCCAAAAGCGCGGCAAGGGCCAGCAGCGGCAGGCCGGTGCGCACCGTGCGCCGGATCAAGGGGGTTAGCCACAAGCGTTCCAACCGGTATTTGATCCGGCTCGGCGCGGGATCGCGCCTTACCGGAAGCATGAGGCGTCCTCCACCATCCATCGCACCAGCGCGCCGAACGAGATGCCGCAATGCTGTGCTTGCTCGGGCGCCAGTGAGGTGGGCGTCATCCCGGGCTGGGTGTTGGTCTCGAGCAAAAACAGCCCTGCAAGGCCCTCTGCCGGGTCCCAGCGGAAATCGGTGCGGCTCACGCCCCGGCACCCCAGCGCGAGATGCGCCCGCCGGGCATAGTCGAGGCACGCAGCCTCAATCTCAGCCGGGATTGCGGCGGGCACGACGTGGCGAGAGCCGCCGGCGGCGTATTTCGCGTCGTAATCGTACCAGCCATCCGTGACGATATCAGTCACGGCCAACGCCCGATCACCCATCACGGTCACCGTCAACTCTCGCCCCGGCACGAACCGTTCCACCATCATCAGGTCCGGCACCGTATCGGGCAGCGCGGGCGGCCCATTTGCGCCCTCACCCACGATGGTGATGCCGACCGACGACCCCTCGTTATAAGGCTTCACGACATAGGGCGGCGCCAGCACATGCCGCGCGCGGATTTCGGCGGTCGGGGCGAGCAGGCTTTCGGTGATCGGCAGACCCGCGCGGGCAAAGGCGTCCTTGGCCTTCGGTTTATCCATCGCCAAGGCCGATGCCAGAACGCCGGAATGGGTGTAGGGGATCTTCAGCCATTCCAACAGGCCCTGGACACAGCCATCCTCGCCCCATCGGCCATGCAGCGCGTTAAAGACGACATCGGCGCGGGCATCGGCCAGGCGCGCGGGCAGGTCCGCGCCCGCGTCGATCTCTACAACCTCGAACCCCTCATCGCGCAGCGCCGACGCGCATTCCCGACCGCTGACGAGGCTGACCTCGCGCTCGGCCGAAATGCCGCCCAACAAGAGCGCCACGCGGGGGGATGTCCTGCTCGACATAGCCCGCCTCAAGTCTTCTGCCCGGGCCTTTGCGGCCTCGTTTTTGGATCAGCTTACAGCGGCAAGGCGTTCACCCACCCGCATAATTTCCCACTCTAGGCGGATGCCGGTCCTGGTCTGAACCTTTTTGCGAACACGCTCCCCCAATTCCTCCAGCTCTGTGGCCGTTGCGTCACCCCGGTTGATCAGAAAGTTGGCGTGTTTCTCGCTGATCTTGGCGCCGCCCAGCGTCGCGCCGCGCAGGCCGGCGTCCTCAATCAGTTTCCAGGCCTTCAAGTCATGCACATCGTCGGCCCGGCCGGTGGAGGAGTAGCCCGCCGGATTGCGAAAGGTCGACCCGCAGGAGCGTTCGTCGACGGGTTGGGAGGCCGCGCGCTGCGCAACGTTGTCGGCCATCCGCGCCGCGATCTCGGCCGGCGGGCGTCGCGGGCCGCGCAGCCGGGCTTCCAGCAGGATCAAATCTGGGCCCGCATCGCTGGACCGGTAGGCAAAACGCATGTCACGGTGCGTCAGCTGGACGGTCTGGCCGCCGCGGGTCATCGCAGTCGCCGTCTCGAAAACATCGGCCACATAGCAGCCATAACAGCCCGCGTTCATCTTCACCGCGCCGCCGATGGTGCCGGGGATCGTGCGCAAAAACGACAGATCGACCCCCGCCTTGGCCGCGGTCTCCGCGACACGGCGGTCGAGCGCGGCAGCACCGGCGCGCACCGCGCCATCGTCTTCGATGGCGATATCGCCGAATGCGCGGCCGAGCCGGACCACGATGCCCCGCAGCCCCCCGTCCCGGATGATAAGGTTAGAGCAAACGCCGATGGGGAAAACCGGCACATCCCGGGGCAGCGCGCTAAGAAACGCGCTAAGATCGGCGCGGTCAGCGGGCTGGAACAGAACCTCCGCCGGGCCGCCGACGCGCAGCCAGCTGAGCGATGCGAGATCCCGGTTGGGCGTCAAGCGCCCCCGCACCGGCGGCAAACGCTCTAATAGCGGCGTGGTCAAGTGGGGCCTCCCCGGCAAACGCCGCGCCACGGTGAAAGCGGCAGCGGGCGGCGTCAAGGGCGGTTCGCGCCCGGGCTGCAGGATTTGCGGTGGCGGCCGGGCGCGGCGCGCTGGGACCGGCCAGCGCAGAACCGATGCCCCAGCCAAAAGACAGCGCAATGCACCAAGCGGGCCGTTCTGGTGCGCCCAAAAAAAGAAGCGGCACGGCGGTCGCGATCAACGGGGTCGCCGCTGGCCAAGGCTTCCGCCCATGGCGTTTCGTGAGATGGCAGAGACGTCAATCACGCCACAACGCGTTGAAGTCTTTGATTTCACGCAGCGTTGCGTGATCCAGGTTTGTCCCGAAACGCTTTGGGCGACGGGATCAACGCCGCAAGATTGGCCAGGAGCGCCCAAAGGCGGGCGCGCCGAAACGACGTCACGGCGCAAGCCCGGCGCCGGGGTTCGGCCACGTCGTCCCCTCGGGTTCTAGAGCATTTTCCGTTCAAAGTGAGTCAGTCATGATCAGAAAACGCGTTCAA
>CALCPC010000220.1 GCA_937900975.1 uncultured Paracoccaceae bacterium | reverse complement strand
GACCCGTCTCCGCCACCGTTTGACGGTCGAGAACCGTGTGCAACTGCGGTGGGAGACGTTCGCCTTCGAAGCCATCGATCTGATCGAGGAAAGCGTGAACGGCCCGCTGACGCCATCGATTGCCTTTAACGATCTCACGTCGATGTCGATGCGCGCCTTCGATGTCCCCGTGCAGGACCGCGTTTTCGAGCAATCGCCGGCGTATCCCTTGGCCGATCTCGATGATCCAAGGCTGAAGACCCGCTGGGCCTCCTCGGCGGTGCGGGCGGGCATGGAGATCGACGCCTATCTCGCGCGGGCGCGCACGGTTTGGGGGCGGCGTGAGGATGTCAGCGCCGCGCTCGCGCGCGTCGCCGCGGCGGGTCGCGCCGCCGGCGCGCCGATGCTCAGCCATGACGCCACGCAGGTTGAGACGCGCGCCTATTACCGCGCGCTCGGCGCCACGATAGCTGAGTTTCCGATGGTCATGGCGCCCACGCAAGACGCCCGGGACGCGGGCGATTTCATCGTCTTCGGCGCGCCGAACGCGGTGAGGGGCGGCAGCCATATCGGCTCTCTCGGTGCGGGCGATATGGTCGAGGCGGGGCTTTGCGACGCCCTGGCCTCGGATTATTTCTATCCCGCGATGCTGGCCGCCATCGCCCGGCTGGATCAGGAACGCCGGGCGCCGCGCCATGCGCTTTGGTCGCTGGTTTCCGCAGGGCCCGCCGCCGCCTCGGGCCTGACGGACCGGGGGGTGATCGCCCCGGGCAAGCGCGCCGATCTGGTGCTGGTCGATTGGCCCGATGGCGGGGTTCCCGCTGTGCGCTTGACCCTAGTCGCAGGGCGGACGGCCTATTGGGCAGAGCCTGCCGGCTAGGGCATTTTCCGTTCAAACCAAGTCAGCCTTTATTAGAAAACCCGTTCGAGATCGTCAGAGTACTGATCTTGGGGCAGCGTTTTCTGATCCAAGGTGAACGGAAATTGCTCCAAGGCGCCTTTCGAACCGTTTGAAAGGCGCAGGATCCCCGATTGGGATGACATCGCTGATCTCAGGCAGCGGTATGGGATTGAGAGCATTCGTTCCCATCGGATCAGACAACGCTGCCGCCAGATCGGCACAAGGCCGTCCGCGAACGCGTTCACCGATGGGGGGCCGCATTGGCGAACACGGCCCTGCCGGACCCCGTCGAGAGGCCCAAGGCCTAGGGGCACCGGAGGGGTGCGCGCGAAACGGCTTGCCTTAAGCCTGTCAGACGCAGCCGCTTGGTTTCAAGACCACCCAAAGCCGCTGACCGCACGCTGCAGCAGCGCTTTCGGTGTCCATCAAGACCTGACTGAAGCGGTTTGTGAAAAACCCAAGACATCAAGCAGCAGACTGCGGTTCAGGTCTTGCACCTAACGCTTTTGGCGGGGCGGCGCCCCGCGACCCGGGTTTCGGGCACAACCGGCGCGTCCGGCACCGTGGCCACCCGCACCAGATCGGCGCGGGCGCCCGGGCAGAGCAGCCGCGGTCGGCAAGGCCACCCGCCAGCGCGCGCGCCGATGTGACCGTCGCCATCACCCGCGGCAGATCCGACCCAAGCGCTGCCAACCGAAACCCGAGCGACCACAGCCGAAGCCACGCCATCCGGCGAGACGCTGTCCAGAACAACCGCCGCCGGAAGCGTAGCCGCGGGATTGCCCAAACGGCCCCCCCCTCGGGATCAGGGTGGGCGCCGCCGTCATCACCGCGCGGCGCGCAGGGGGCGGCGG
>CALCPC010000219.1 GCA_937900975.1 uncultured Paracoccaceae bacterium | reverse complement strand
GCGGCACACCTTGAGGCTCGGCTGCGCCCGGAAACGGATGGCGCGTCCAACGCCATGGACCCCAGAGAGAAAGCGGAACCCACGGGCGATCCGCTTCTTCAGGAGATTGCCACCCAACTCCGGTCGGTCGGCGCTGATGTTACGTCGCTAAAGCAGGCGGCCGGCGTCGTCCCGACAGGCTTTGCCGACCTCGCCCTGACGCTCGAAACCCGGATTGCAGCCTTGGCCGGCACGCTTCCGCCCCCGTCCGACGCAGGCGCAGACGCCCCGCACCCCGATGGGATCGCCACGGGGGCTGAGGATGGCGAAGCGCTTCGGACCTTGGGCCGCGATCTCGAAACGCTTCGCCAACGGTGGCAGGGTGCACCCCATCCAGCACCTGTCGATCTGCTCGCGGGCTTTACGGCCCTGGGCGAAACGCTGACAGAGGTGCTGGAAAGGCTGGGCTCCGCCCCGCGCGAGAGCGTTTTGCCGCCAGGCGATGCCCCGCCAAGGCCGGTGCCGGCCGCTGCGTTGCAGACGCTCCGCCACGATCTTAGCGCCATAAGGCAGCGGTGCGAAGCGCCGGACCCCGGCGCCAGCGCTGCGCTTGAAGGCGCGGTGATGGCTTTGGGCCCGCGATTGGTGGAGGTGCTAGAGGGGCAGTTGGCCGTTGCCGGCGTGACGCTTCCGCAGCCTGGCACGGAACGCAAAACCGCCGTCCAAGCGGCGCACGGCGACGCCGGGTCGCAAGGCGCTGCGATGGGACCCGCCTTGCCCGCCGGCATGCGCGCCGCGTTCGATGCCTTGGGCCAAAGGCTGGAACGCTTTCTCGAAACGCGTCTTCCCGGTGCCGAGGTTCAGCGCGACGGTCTCGCTGCGCCGGACCCGGGCCTTTCCGAGGCGCTGTCGCTTTTGCCCGGTATCGCTGCGCAAGTGCAGGCCAACGCGGGCGATTTGGCCGCGCTGACGTCCGGGCCAGGCGCGGTATCCAGCCAAGATTGGGCGGCGCTTCGACAGGAGCTTTCGGACCTTGCCGCGGCGGCCCGCCAGTCGCATACCGACAGCGCCAAAGCGACAAAACCCGGGGCTGCGGCGCTTGACGCCCAGGTCGAAACGCTCCTCGCAGAGGTAGGCGCAGCCCTCGCCAACCCCAGCGCGTTCACGGATCGCGCCGCCCGGATCCAGTCGCTTGCCAGCGACCTCGCCGCCGAAGCGCGGACGATGGGCCCGCGGCCAGGGGCTTTTTCAGCTGATCTCACCGCCCTCGGG
>CALCPC010000218.1 GCA_937900975.1 uncultured Paracoccaceae bacterium | reverse complement strand
TATCAGTTATTGTACGGAGACACCCATTGCCAAGCCAAACCCCGCGCGCGAGCAATCGACAACGCGGCCCTGCAGATCCTCCTTGGGGCAAACAGCGACCGAGTGCAGCAGACAGTCGAGCCGCCCCCAACGCCGCGCCAGATCGGCGAAGACGGCGTCCATCTGGGCCTCGTCCCGCACATCAAGCGGCAAAAGCGCCGCGGCGTCGACGGCTTTGGCCACCGGCTCGACAAAGCGCCGCGCCGTCTCGCCCTGATAGGTCAGCGCCAGCGTGGCACCAGAGCCGCGAAAGGCCCGCGCGCAGCCCGCGGCGATGGACTGCGCGTTTGCAACGCCGACGACCAGCCCCTTTTTGCCGGCCAAAAGATCGGTAATGGGCACCATGGGTCTTTCCTCTCTCTCTGACACGACGCGGCGGTTGCGGCCCTCTGGAGCGGACCCGGCGGTTTTATATTTTCGCCAGGGTAAGACGGGCCTGTTGCATTTTTGTGCTGTTGATATGGGGTCTCACCTGCGCGGGCGGTACCGTGTCAAAAGCGCGGCAATTCACCGGCGATTTGGATTTACTTCACCGGCTGAGGCTCGCACCATAGCCCGCGGGGAAGGGGGGGTCATGCGTACCCAAGTTGCCATTATCGGCGGCGGGCCGTCGGGCCTGTTGCTCAGCCAAACGCTGCACCGTGCGGGGATCGACACTGTGGTGTTGGAGCGGCGCAGCAAAGCCCATGTCCTGTCCCGGATCCGCGCTGGCGTGTTAGAGCGTGGGCTGGTTGCGCAGTTGGAAGACGCGGGCCTCGGCGCGCGGTTGCAGCGGGAGGGGCAGCCCCATGACGGCACCGTCCTTGCGCATGGGGAGCGCGAGATCCGCATCGATTTCGCGCGCCACGCGGCCGCGCATGTCACCGTTTATGGCCAGACCGAGGTGACGCGCGATCTGTATCGGGCGCGGGAGGCGATGGACGCGCGGCTGATCTTTGAGGTCGAGGATGTTGTTATCACCGGCGCGGACGGCCCGTCGCCCGAGGTCTCCTTCCAGACGGCAGAGGGCGCCCGGACTTTGGCCTGTGACTATATCGCGGGCTGCGATGGGTTTCACGGGGTCAGCCGCAAAACCATTCCCCAGACGCTGCGCCAGGATTATGAAAAGGTTTATCCCTTCGGCTGGCTTGGCGTCTTGTCCGAAACGCCGCCGGTGCATGACGAACTGATCTACGCCACCTCCGCGCTTGGCTTTGCGCTGTGCTCCATGCGCAACCCGACGCTCAGCCGCTATTACATCCAATGCAGGCTCGATGACCGGCCGGAGGCGTGGAGCGATGATGCCTTTTGGGATGCGCTCCGCCGCCGGATCCCGGCCGCGTATGCCGAAACGCTGGTCACGGGGCCGACGATCGAAAAATCGATCGCGCCGCTGCGCTCCTTTGTGACCGAGCCGATGCAATGGGGCCGGCTTTTTCTGTGCGGCGACGCGGCGCACATCGTGCCGCCAACCGGGGCCAAGGGGCTGAACACCGCCGCCAGCGATGTCTACTATCTGTCCCAGGCGCTTATCGGTCACTACAAGGACGGCGACGATGCGGGTCTTCGGGGGTATTCCGACCGCGCCCTGGCCCGCGTCTGGAAGGCAGAGCGGTTTAGCTGGTGGATGACGCGGCTTTTGCACCGGTTCCCGGACCAAACCGCCTTTGACCTGAAGATGCAGGAAGCCGAGGTTGCGTTCTTAAGCGAAAGCGAACCGGCCCAGGCCGTGTTGGCCGAAAACTATGTCGGCCTGCCCTATTGACCGCGGGCCGTGCTGCGGAGATTTTCATAGCGCTTGGTTTTGTGCCCGATGATCGGGCCGCGCTGGGCGCACGTTTGGCCTGGCGGATAAGCCACATGCTGCGCTGAGGTTTTGCGGGGGCGCTTGTGCCGGTTCTGTCGGTCTTACAGGCGGTCTGGCACCTGGCGGGTTTAACCGCCCCTGGCACGGCCTGGCATCGCCGGGGCTGAGAACTGCCCGCCACCACGCTTGATCGTGGACGGGTGCCGGACGCCGGCATTGACGTCACGCCCTCGCGGCCACGCGCAACACGGCCAAAGCGTCGGATGCCAGGGTCGACACGGTTTGCGCCGCCCACGCGCTGTGACGACGCCCGGCGATGGGGCGCGGGTCGTGCGCCATGACCCACCGATTTTGCCCGCCCGTGTCGGGCTGAGGCAGGAAGAAACAGCGGCGGGGTCGGGTGCTCCGACATCACCGTTCGGGGGACGCTGCGGCGGCCCGTGCAAACCCGTCCAGGCTGGCGAGGACATCGGCTGTGCAATCGCCTTCCTGCGCCGCGGCCGATTTGGCTTTCTC
>CALCPC010000217.1 GCA_937900975.1 uncultured Paracoccaceae bacterium | reverse complement strand
TTCTCGTTTGACTGCAGCGACCAGGGGTTGTTGTAGACATAGAGGTCGTTGAGCAGGATCGCTTTTTTGATCCATTCTCGGCTGGTAGAGTACCAATGCGTAAGCCGGTCGATCACCACGTCATAGCGCACGTCCTGGTTAAGATCGAAGGGCTCTATCGTGACACGCTCCACCGAGAAGGTGAGCGCATCCGGGGCGAAGGCTGTGTCGAGTTTCAGCCCCTCAAAAAGGCTTTCATAGCAGATCGGCCAGCAAATATCGGCGCCGAGCGATAGGCCGATGCGGACGTCCCGGTTGCCCATGTTCTCCCCCCCATATACGCGGTCATTGCCGCTTGTTTTGCGCTTGCGCGTCCTTGTCGGGCCGCGTTTGGCCGCCGAATGCCCAGGTTAAGGCCGGGCGGAGTTGGTCGCGCCAATTGTGCCAATGATGCCCGTCCCAGGCAGATCGGAAAAGAACATCACCCCCGCGCGCGCGCAAGTGGTCTGCGAGCGCGCGGTTCTGGTCGGCCAGGCCCTCAAGCTCCCCCGTTGAGACAAAGACGCGCAGCGGCGGCAGGGTCGGCAAACGGCGGATCGCGGCGACCAGCCGGGCGATTCGCAGGAAGACGGGGTGCCGCCGGCCGCTGAGTTTGGTGGGATCGAGGATGAAGGAGCCCGACATCAGGGCGAGGCTGCCAAAGCTTCCGGGATGGCGCAGCGCCGTAGACAGCGCCGCGACGGCGCCAAGGCTGGCGCCCAGAAGCACGCGGGCCATCGGGTCGGGGGACAGGGCGGTCCGGTCTGCGATGGCCGGCAACAGGTCGTCGACGATATAGCGGGCGTGCAGGCGTGCGCCGGTGTATTCCGCCATCCTGTCGGGCGACTGGACCAGCGCTGCGACGAGGGGCGGGATATCTCCGGCCGCGATCAGATTGTCCAGCGTCGCGCCAAGATCGGCATAGGTCGCAAAATCCATCCCATCGTGAATGATAAGGAGCGGGGCAGGACGGGCGGGATCGTGTCCGGCGGGGAGGTACAGCTGCTCGACCCTCGGTGTGCCGAAGACCGTGTGCGGCAGTTCAAGCGGCATCAGCCGCCCCGCCGGCATGCCCTGCGGCATCGACCAGGCCGGGCGGGTGTAGCCAAAGGTTTGGCACACCGAGTTCTCGCCAAAGGGATCCGCCGCGCGCGCGGGGTTGAGGGGGTCGAGCAGCCAATGCTCGGACCCATGCAGGGTGACGCCAAGCTTATACTCAAAGCGTCCGCCATCCTCGACCGCGATGTCGAGAAGCCAGAGATCGCTGTCCCCGACGCGCGTAAACGCGGCCCGGTCGACGCCGGCATGGATCCAGCGCAAAAGCACAACAGCCTCGGCCCCGCCCTGAAAGGCAAAGGTCGCGCGCCCTGGGCGGATCAGCGGAAAGCTGGCACGCGCAAGCGCCTCGGTCGCCGCCGCGGGGGAGTGGCGTGCGGCCGCGCGGAGCCGCCGGAGCAGCGCGCCGGCGTCGATTGCCGCGCCGGCAGTCATGTTGAAGTGCACCGGTGACGCATAGCGTTGACTGACGTGGATTGGCGGCGACTGCAACCCCAAGGGCACGCCCCTTGCCATCCTTGCGCAACGCCGATTTTCCGGCTGGTCATCCCCGGCCGACCGGGCGCCGCAACACAATAGGAGGTGCGCGATGACACAAGTTTTGCGGCATGTGGTGATGTTTGGGTTCAACGAGGGTGTCAGCGCCGGCGATCTGGCCGAGGTCGCGCGCCGCTTTGGCGCGCTACGCGATCAGATCCCCGGGATCCTGGCCTTCGAATGGGGCGAGAATGTCAGCCCCGAAGGCCTCAGCGATGGGCTGAGCCACTGTTTTTTCATGACTTTTGAAAGCGAAGCGGCGCGCGACGCCTATCTGCCCCACCCCACCCACCAAGCGTTTGTCGCCTGGATCGGGGCCTTTGTCGCAAAGGCCGTTGTGGTGGACTATTGGGCTGAAGCCGAAAGCGCTTGAAACGCTTTTCGTCCGCACCACGTTTATCGTGAAGGCGTTCTGCGACGGCGCGCGGTTCAGGCGATGCGCGCCGCGGTTTTTGGATCGAAAGGCACGGCTTTTTCCATGTTCACGGCAAAAGGCGCGGTTTGGCCGGGCGCGACATCGGCGTCGGCGCGCATGCGGCTGACGACATCGCGGCCGCAGAGATGTGTTGTCACAAAGGTGTCTGAGCCCGCAGGCTCTGTCACCGCGACGCGCAACGCCAGCGTCTCGATATGGGCGGCGTTGCGGTCGGCGCCGTCCGGGTCGGTGATCGCCTCGGGCCGGAGGCCAAGCACGACCTCCTGCCCGTCATAGGCTTTGAGCGCCGCGCTCGGTGCGGCAAAGGCCAAGCGCACGGGGCTGTCATCTGTGGCCAACTCCGCATAAAGCCCGTTCCCCTCTGCCCGCACGGTGACGGGCAGAAGGTTCATGGACGGTGAGCCCATGAAGCTTGCCACAAACAAATTCGCGGGCGTGTCGTAGATCTCTTTCGGGGTGCCAAGCTGTTGGACATATCCGCCGTTCATCACCGCGATCCGGGTCGAAAGGGTCATAGCCTCGATCTGATCGTGGGTGACGTAGACGATGGTCGTGCCAAGTTTTTGATGCAGCTTCTTAATCTCGGTCCGCATGTCGACGCGCAGTTTCGCGTCGAGGTTCGACAAGGGCTCATCGAACAAAAAAACATCC
>CALCPC010000216.1 GCA_937900975.1 uncultured Paracoccaceae bacterium | reverse complement strand
ATATCCGCGGCCCCAAACCGTTTCGATGTAGTTTTCGCCGCCCGTGGCCTCGCTCAGCTTTTTGCGGAGCTTGCAAATAAAGACGTCGATGATCTTCAACTCGGGCTCATCCATGCCGCCGTAAAGATGGTTCAGAAACATCTCTTTGGTCAGCGTCGTGCCTTTGCGGAGGCTGAGAAGCTCCAGCATCTGGTATTCTTTGCCCGTCAAGTGAACCGGCGCGCCGTCCACCTCAACCGTCTTCGCATCGAGGTTCACTTTGAAACGGCCCGTTTCGATCAGCGATTGCGCATGGCCTTTGGACCGACGGACGATCGCGTGGATCCGGGCAATCAACTCCTCCCGAGGGAAGGGTTTGGTCATATAGTCGTCCGCGCCGAACCCGAACCCTTTGATCTTGTTTTCGGTGTCATCCAGACCCGACAGGATCAAAATGGGCGTTTCAATCTTCGACATTCGGAGCTGTCGCAAGACCTCATGCCCGTTCATATCGGGCAAATTGAGGTCGAGCAGGATCAGGTCGTAGTCGTAGATCCGCGCCAGATCTATACCCTCTTCGCCGAGATCGGTGGCGTAGACGTTAAGGTTGGCGCTCGACAGCATCATTTCGATGCTTTTCGACGTTGTGGGATCATCCTCCACCAACAGAACGCGCATTCGCTACCCTCCAGAATACCTGCGGCGACACATCTTCGGATCGACGCTATTAGCCAAGGGTTAACGGCGCGTTACCAACTATCCTTTAACGCTATCGATACCCGTTAAAGTTGTCTATACTTTTGTATCGAGGTTGCCTTGAGCGCGCGCGCTCCATGTGTCTGCATGGCAACGCGCCACGAATTCAACTCCTCGGCAGACAAGCCATAGATCTCGCAAGCTTCCTCTTCTTGGATCAACCCCGCGTTGACCGCGTTGACAACTGCGGCCTTGCGCCGCGCCACCCAGCGCGTCGTATCCGGCGGCGGCAAATCCGACCGCGACATTTTGGTTCCGTCTGGCATGGTCACAAAGACCGGCCCTTTCTCACGACGAATAAACATTCCCTATCCCCTTCGTGGACACTCACCCAAGGACGGGATTTACGCGGCGATCCTTAAACCGACGTGAAACGGTATCTTGAGAACCGCTTTGAATTTGTTATATGTTGCCGACACTTAATCGAAGGTAACCGATGTCCGCGCCCGCCCTTCCAGACCCGCGCCCACCCCAGGCCGTGCCCAACTCTCTGGGCTTTGCCAAGCCCGTGTCCGAGACGCGCGTGGTGGTCGCGATGTCGGGCGGGGTCGACAGCTCTGTCGTTGCGGCGATGCTCGCGGCGGAAGGGTATGACGTGGTCGGCGTCACGCTGCAGCTTTACGATCACGGCCAGGCGCTGGCGAAAAAAGGCGCGTGTTGTGCGGGTCGCGACATTCACGATGCCCGGCGCGTCGCCGAAAGCATGGGGTTCCCGCATTACGTTCTAGACTACGAAAACCGCTTCCGCGAAAGCGTGATCGATGAGTTTGCGGACGCCTATCTCGCCGGTGCCACCCCGATTCCCTGCATCCGCTGCAATGAGCGGGTCAAGTTCCGCGATCTTTTGGAAACGGCGCAGGATCTCGACGCCGATTGCATGGCCACGGGGCACTATATTCAGCGGAAATGGGGGCCAAACGGGGCGGAGTTGCATGCGGCGGCGGACCTGGCACGGGATCAAAGCTACTTCCTATTCTCAACGACACGCCCGCAGCTTGACTATCTGCGCTTCCCGCTCGGACACTTGAAGTCCAAGGACGAAACCCGTGAACTGGCACGAAAATTTGGCCTTAGTGTTGCGGCGAAACCCGACAGTCAGGATATCTGCTTCGTGCCCAATGGCTCTTACGCCGCGGTGATCGAGACGTTGCGGCCTGGCGCGGCGGAGCCTGGGGATATCGTGGATCTGGCCGGCACGGTGCTTGGCCGGCATGAGGGTGTGATCCACTACACGATCGGGCAACGCCGGGGCCTTGGGATCGGCGGCGGCGCGCCGCTTTATGTGCTTCGGCTCGATGCCGAGGCGCGGCGGGTGATTGTCGGACCGCGCAGCGCGCTGGCCCGCCGCACTGTACCGGTGCGGGAGGTCAATTGGCTGGGGGACGGCCCGTTTGAGGCCGCGCCCGAAGGCGGCTGGCCTGTCGCGGTCAAAGTCCGCTCAACCCGTCCCGCGCGTCCCGCAACGCTGCGTCCCTTGGGACCCTTTGCTGCGGAAGTTGAGCTGCTTGCCCCGGAGGAGGGGATAGCCCCCGGCCAAGCCTGTGTTTTCTACGCCGAAGACAGCACCCGCGTTTTGGGCGGCGGCTGGATCCACGCGGGCTGACGCCGCGCGGTCGCTGGACATAGGCGCGCGACATCCGATCCCGTCGGGTCCTCGGGCGCGGGTGACGCGGGTGGCGGCGGTCCTCGACCATGAGGGCCTGCGATCTTCTGCCGCATCCGCACTGGCGTGGGGGGCAGCGAGTTGCCGCGTGAAAAACCTTCCCGCCCGTCTGGGCCCGCGTTGACGGGGCCGACAACGGCACTGGCGGGCTAGACGCCGACGGGGCCAACCGGGAACACCGGGGCCGTATAGGCTCCGACAACGCGAACCGCCCGCCGAGCCACAGCGGTGCATGCGCCTTGGAAGGCCGCGCCCGCTCTCCGGCGCTGAAACGCGGTGGCGACAGCGCGGCCTCTCGTTCGGACGTCCAGGGAACTGGGGAGGCGGTGCGGTTGGCCGGGCGCCGCCGGTGGTGATCTTCCCGGGCTTTAGCGCTGGCGCGCGGGGCAGGCCTAGATGTGGCTTGAGGCGGCGGGCCGACGGGCTCGGGCCACGCGGTCCTTCAGCGGTCAGCAGCTTTTTCGGGCCGGAGGCTGGCGGCCGAAAATACGTTCAAGATCAGCATTTTGCTGGTTTCGAAACCGCGTTTTGTCGTTCAAATCGGGCCAAAACTGCTCTAGCCTAGCGCCAGATCAGCGGCACGAGGGGGCACATTATGGCGGTTGAAGAGATCTTGGCAGAGGTCGACCGGGGGCTCGACGCCGCGCTTGAGCGGCTTTTCGCTTTGCTGCGGATCGAAAGCATATCGACCGACCCCGCGCATAACGACGCGTGTCGCGCCGCCGCGGATTGGTTGGCAGCCGATCTTTGCAGCATGGGCTTTGACGCAGCGCGACGCGACACGACAGGCCACCCTATGGTTGTCGGGCACAATCCGGGTGCCGGACCGAAATACCTTTTCTACGGCCATTACGACGTGCAACCGGTCGATCCGCTGGCACTGTGGCACCGGGGGCCGTTTGCCCCTGCGGTGGAAGACACGCCCAACGGACGCGTGATCCGCGCGCGGGGGGCGAATGCCGACAAAGGTCAGATGATGCCCTTTTTGGAAGCGTGCCGGGCTTGGAAAGCTGTGACCGGGGCGCTGCCGGCCAATCTTTCGGTGTTGATTGAGGGGGAGGAGGAATCCGGCTCGCCGTCGCTGGTGCCGTTTTTGACCGCCCATGCCGAAGAGCTTCGGGCCGACCTCGCGCTGGTCTGCGATACGGGGATGCTGGATCCCGAGACGCCGGTTATCACGACGATGTTGCGCGGTATGGTGGGGGAGGATTTCACCATCCACGGACCTGCGCGGGATCTGCATTCCGGCATGTATGGCGGCGCCGCGATGAACCCGATCCGGGTGCTGACGCGGCTGCTTGGCGGGCTTCACGACCGGGATGGCCGGGTGACGCTGCCGGGGTTTTACGACGGCGTCGATCCGCTGCCGCCCGCCGTTAAGGCCAGTTGGGACGCGCTCGGCTTTAGCACCGAGGCGTTTTTGGGCGACGTCGGCCTGTCGCATCCGGCGGGCGAGACGGGCTTTTCGCTTCTCGAACAAATCTGGGCCCGCCCGACCTGCGAGATAAACGGCATTTGGGGCGGCTATACCGGCGCGGGTTTCAA
>CALCPC010000215.1 GCA_937900975.1 uncultured Paracoccaceae bacterium | reverse complement strand
TGGCCCAGCTATTGCGTGGGCGGCGGGCGGGATCCCGCGCGGTCCGAGACCGGCGCCATGGCAGATATCATGGGGTCTGGCGGGTTGGCCTGGCATCAGTGGAAAAAGCACGGGCGGTGCAGCGGATTGTCGGGCCGCGACTACCTGGCGTTGTCTCGCCTAGCCTATGAGCGGGTGGTCCGCCCGCCCGTCCTGCGCGCCCTGCCCCGCCGGCTCGACATTCCGCCGCGCGTGATCGAAGACGCTTTTCTAGAGGTGAACCCGGGCTTTGAACCCGATGGGTTGACGGTGACATGTCGGGGCGGCGCGCGCAGCGAAGTGCGGGTCTGCTTGACGCGCGACCTCAGCCCGCGCGCCTGTGGCGCGGACATCCGCCGCGATTGCGGCGCCACCACTGTCAGTGGTGAGCCCATACGCTAGCAGCTCTCTTCGCGCGCATCGCCCCCCAAGACCGCCCCCAGAAAACAGTAAAGCGCTGACCCTGCAAGCCTTTGTCTTGCGCCGTGTTTTGGACCGCGCAGGGGAGGCGCAGCGGGCGCTCTCGACCCCAAGCGCGCCCTACACTGTCAGCACGATCTTCCCGATATGGGCAGAGCTTTCCATGCGCGCATGGGCTGCGGCGGCATCGGCCAGAGGGAAGGTTTGGTCCATCACCGGGCGGATGCGACCAGCCTCGATCAAAGGCCAGACCTCGCGGCGGAGCGCGTCGGCCATCCGCGCCTTGGCCGCGACCGATTGCGGGCGCAACGTGGCACCGGTCACGGTCAACCGCTTGGTCATAATCTGCGCAAAATTCAGTTCGGCTTTTGGCCCTTCTAGGAACGCGATCATCACCAACCGGCCATCGGGCGCGAGCAGCCGCACATCGCGCCCAAGATAGCTGCCACCGACCATGTTCAACGACAGATCCACCCCGCCGGCCGCTGCGCGCAGACGCTTGACATAGTCCTCGTCGCGGTAATTCACGGCAACCTCGGCCCCCAACGCCACGCAGGCCGCACATTTGGCATCGCTTCCCGCGGTGGTGAACACCCGGGCACCGCGCGCGGCGGCAAGCTGGATGGCGGTCGTGCCGATGCCGGACGCACCGCCATGGACCAAAAACCGCTCCCCCGCGCGGAGGGCGCCGCGCTCAAACACCGTCGACCAAACGGTGAAAAAGGTTTCCGGCAGGGCGGCGGCCTCTGTCAGGCTCAACCCCGCGGGCACCGGCAGAAGATGGGCGGCGGGTGCCGTCACATAGGCCGCATAACCACCGCCGGGAAAAAGACCGCAGACCGCGTCGCCTTCCGCAAGCCCGCTGACGCCAGGGCCGAGCGCTGCAATATGGCCCGCCCCTTCCAATCCCGGCAAGTCCGAAGCGCCGGGCGGGGGATCGTAGGCGCCCGCGCGCTGCAGCGCGTCGGGTCGGTTTACGCCCGCCGCGACAAGGCGAATAAGAACCTCCCCCGCGGCGGGGCGCGGCACCGGCCGCGTGACGGGGCGCAGCATTTCGGGCCCGCCGGGTTCCGCGATCTCGACCGCGGCCATGCTTTCTGGCAGCGCCATCAGCCGAGCCCCCCGGAAGGCCGCTTATGCAGGGCGCTTGGCGCGACAGGCCGCGCGCGCGTCAGGACGCGTCTCATCATTAAACAGGCTCCCCGGCGGCGAAATCCCAATAAAGGCTGCGCGCCCGCCGTGCGATGGGGCCGTATTGCAGACGGTTCTCCTCAAACCGTGTCACCGGCATCGTTTTAGAGGCGTTGCCCGTCAAGAAGATCTCCTCCGCCTCGTGGAAGTCGGCGACAGTCAGCGGCACCTCGTGCACGACGATCCCATCGCCGCGGAGAAGGTCGATCACCCGCGCGCGTGTGATGCCGGCCAAAAATGTGCCGTTCGGCACGGGGGTGAACACCTCCCCGCCCCGCACCATAAAGACGTTGGTCGACGCGGTTTCGGCGACATTGTCCTCAAGGTCGAGCGACAGCGCGTTTTGGAAACCGCGGCTGCGCGCCTCCCGTACGATCCGGCCGTTGTTGGGATAAAGCCAGGCGGCCTTCGCTTCGGTCAAGGCGGTGTCCTGGCGCGGACGGCGAAACGGCGAAACGGTCAGGGCAAAGTCTCCGGGCGCGGGCAGCGCCAGCCCCTCAAGACAGATCGCCATCGCTGTCGCCTCCGGCAGTGGGTCGATGATCGCGGCAGAGCCCTCGACCGACCACATCATCGGGCGAAGATAAAGCGGCGCGCCCGGCGCGAACCGCCGGATGCCATCGCGGATGATGCCCTCAATCTCTTCGGCGGACATCGGCGGCTCCAACCCCATTGCGTGAGCTGAGCGCAGGATGCGCCGACAATGCGGGGCGAGGTCGGGCACCATCCCGTCAAAGGACCGGGCACCGTCGAAGACCAGCGTCCCTTGCCAAGCGCCGTGATCGGCGGCGCCCAGGATCGCGCGGTTGCCGTTGTGCCAAGCGCCCTCAAACCAAGTCAGGATCTCACCGCCAAGCGCCATCTCAGACCTCCGCCTCCGCCCGCGCGGGAACCGGTGTCACGGTTTTGTCCGGGATGATGATGCGCGCGGCCTTCGACTGGATCTCACCATTCCAGAACTGACGGGCCGAAAGTTTGGCAAAGATCCCAGGCGGCAGGATTGTCTGACGCTCTTTATATTCGACACGGCCCTTAACGGTGTGCAGCCCAGGCGTGTTGAGCGCGGCGTCGAACTCCTCCTGGGTGTATTCGACATTGTCGAAATCATGCGCGAACGGCTCCTCGCCGATAAAGCGATAGACGCCCGCCAGCGCCTTATCCGGCGCAAGGCAAAGCGCACGGTAGTCGATCAGCAGCAACCGATGGCTGTCAGGACCGAAAACCGCCTCCTGCAAATGGCCAAGCGGGCCGCCGATCAGCCCTTCGTTGGACAGCATCGCCTCGGCCCGCGCTTCGATATTCGCGGTGGCCTTGACCATCGACGATTGGCGGATCGGGTTCTTGCGGATGATGTTTTCGACAGAGTCAAACACCCAAGCCGGGTCGCGCACCGTCGCGATCAACTTGATGTCCGGGAACAGGTGCAAAAGCTCTGGAATACGCCCCGCCCAGCCCCGATTGGTGTCGAAAATGACGCTTTTGTCCTGATGGTCTGAGTAATACCCATCGAAAATGCCGCGCAGGATCCGCGCGCGGGAATCGTCGTCGACCAGCGCCCGGATCTCGGTGTTTTGGGTCATCATAATGCGCAGCGCATTGGTGATGCTGCCAACCGGGCTGGTCATGCCCGCCGTCATCCGGGGGTTCTGGCGCAGGATCGCAGACAGAAGCGTTGAGCCCGAGCGCGGCAACCCCGTGATAAAGTGGTACTGCGGCGTGCCCTCAGCCATCGGCAAGCAGGTATTCCGTTTCGATCACCATCGGCACAGCGCCCGGTAGGGCAGAGACGCCAACCACGTTGATCGCCGGCGGGGTGCCGAAAAGCGTGAACATGATCCGGCTCAGCGGCATGCCAAGCACGCCCAACCGCTCAAAATTCGGGCCGGTGCGCACGGTCAGGCTGGCGCGCACGCAGCACTGGATCTTGTTAAGGTCTTCCCCCGCCGCGAAGGCCGCAACCGAAAGGGAGCGAAGGACGGCAAGCCGCGCGCCCACAAACGCCTTGCGCATCGGGTGCGCCTCATCCAAATCGTCGAGATTCACGGCCGAAGGGTCGATATTGGCATCTTGACCAAGGCGTGGGATCGTCATGTCGGGCAGCATGAAGGGCGCCAAAGCACCGATGCAAAGCCGGTTGCCGATCAGGTTGTAGGGCATCAGCAGCGGATCTTCCGGCGCCTCATAGGGCGGCAGCGCAAACCCGAGCTCTGTGAGACGGGACATCGGATCGGTGCCATCGGCCATGTCGAAACTCCATGCAAAAACGATATGCGGCGGACCCTAACGCGCGTCGCGCGGCCCGACAAGCAATGCTGTGGGCCCCCGAAACGACAAAGGCCGGGCAAAACCCGGCCTTTGCATCGAATTCTGATCGAAAAATCAGAACATCAGTTTGACGTCCGTCGCATCAACCGCCGGGCGAGCGGCCGGCGCATCGGCGGCAACCTCAAGCTCGGGGAACAGTTCCAGGACCTCGTCCCGCGTTGCGGCGTCAAGCGACGTTGCAACGGCGGCGGGGTGGAAGCTTTCGGACCACATACCGTCGACCATCACCAGCTCGTGGTTGTCGAACATCATGTGGAAGTACTCAACCTCTTCCACGTCCGCACGAACGATGGTGCGGTCGTTGACCAGGGAACCCGCGGTTGCCAGAACCTCGGACTCTCCGAACAGCGCCTCGGCACGCCAGCCGGTGACCAGCACGCGGTGCGCCGGCGACACGGTCGTCTCGGCGTGATCGCCAAGCGCGCCGGCTTTCAGCGTTACGGGGCGGCGCGACGGGAATTGCGCCAGCATCTCGGAGGAGAGCTTGGAGGATCCAATCCAGCGGATCGGCTGGGCCCCGTTGTCGCGGGTCATGACCAGATCGCCCGATGCGAGGTCTTCGATCAGCTTCTCACCTTCCGGCGTCGCAACTTTCGCGCCGCGGGTGAAGCAGACGATGGTAATATCGACATTGCTCGGCGTTGCGCCGGCAAGAACGAGCGTCGCGCCGTTCGAGAAGTCGATCGCCAACTCGCCCTGCACCTGCGTGAAGGAGTAGGTCAGATCTTCGTCGACATAGATGTCAAGCTCATCGCCCGCGTCCACGCGGATGGCATAGCCGGGCCCTGCGGTCTGGAATGTGTCAAGCACGGCGACCGTGATCGTGTCGGCGGCGCCGTTGAAATAGTCCTGATTTTGACCGCCTGTCGGGCCTGCAAGAACGATATCAGCCATCGTACTCTCCTCGCGTTAATGTTTCGTCCCAAAATTGCTTAACGCAGGGTAACGATTCTTAACAAGATATTTTTTCGGATCACGGTCGGAAAATGGGGATTTTTCGCGATCCACCGCGGAAACGGGGAAAATTTCCATCAGCGCCGCGGCGCAAACGGCTTGAGCCGCCTATATTGCCCGCCATAACGGCATCCCTGATGGGGCCGCCGCCCGTGCGCCGCAGGTCAAACATCCCGGGTGCACGCAATTTTTCGAAAGGCCGTCGCGCACAAAAATTGGTTAACGCAAAATTCTTTCAATTTTGCGTCAATTCTTAGAAAAATCTGTTGAAAGGCTTGTGCCAGATGCCTTAGCTGCAGGCTCTTGACTAAAAAGGAGGCTCCCACAATGGCCGATATCGTGCTGACAAGTCAAAGCCCGACGACCGAACCGCTCACCTACACCAACGGCTATGCCGACAACCTGATCCTGACCTTCGACCAAAGCTTCGTTCAATCGGGCAATATCGTCGTCGTCAACGTCGATGAGACCGACACCATCACCTTTGCGCCCGCCCTGTCGCCCAACCTGTATCAAACCGGTTTCCTGAACGACCAATATATCGTTCAGCTTGTCGGGGGCGCGCGGAGCGTTTTTCGCGGCGACGGAACGAACGTCAACGTTTGCTTCACCCGTGGCGCGATGGTTGCGACGCCCGACGGCCCAAGGGCGATTGAATCGCTTGGCGAGGGCGATCTGGTTCTGACCCGCGACCGCGGCGCGCAGCCGATCCGGTGGATCGGATCGACGCGTGTCTCGGCCGAGACGCTGTCCCAATTCCCCGAAAAGCGGCCGGTGACCATCGCGGCGGGCACCTTTGGCAATCACGAAGCGACAACGGTTTCGCCGGCGCACCGCATCTTGGTCACAGGCTGGCGCGCAGAGGCGCTGTTTGGCACGTCAGAAGTGCTGGCCGCGGCGCAAACGCTGATCGACGATGTGCACGTCACCCGGTCGGACATGGCGGATGTCGAGTATTTCCACATGATGTTCGAAAGCCATGAGATCGTCATGGTCGATGGGCTTTGGTCCGAAAGCTTCCATCCCGGCGCCATTGCCCAGGGTTTGGACGCGGCGACACGCGACGAGGTGTTGGAGCTTTTCCCAGAGCTTGAGGCCGCGACCGCAACACCGGCGGCGCGTCCGGCTTTGACCGCGCTCGACGTCTCTGTGATCCTGTAAAGACCGGGGCCAGGTGCAGGGCCTGGCCCCGCGCAGCACTACTCCTCTCCTGGAGCGTCGCGGCGCATAACAGCAGACGGTGCGCGGATCCGGTCGAAAATTCGGCCGGGTCCAGCCTCAAACGCCCGCCCAAGGGGTGAGCTTCGCACGCTCGACTTCAGCTTTTCGAACTGCATGACATTTTCGATGCGCCGATCAATAAAGGCGCGCGTGGCGGTATGGTCCGGGCTGTCATCGCCAAGCCAGAACAGCACGACGGACGAATACACCGTCGAAAGCGTCGCCCGTTTCGTATACCAATTGAGATCGCGCGACGTGTCGCCAAGCCCTGCCCATATCGTGTCGGCAGTTTGCCAGATCGCCCGGGCCCCATCGGTCGCATAGATCGGTAGCGCAAAAAGGGAGGCCGCCCGGCGCACAGCCTCTCGGTGTTGTTCGACAATCTCAAGGCGATGGAAAATGGCCTGCGACACACGCTCAGAATAGCGCAGCGCGGATAGATCTGTCTCCTCCAACCAATCGGCAAGCTTGGCGTCGTTGCTGTGGTGAAATGCCAAGGCCAGGTCGACGCCACCGCGCGGAAAGGCAAGCCGCGACAAGGCCGGGTCGACCTCCGCGTCGCGGACGGCCTCGGCCAATGTACGGTCTGTCCATCCATCGAACACCACCAAAGGTAGCGCGGCTGCCAGGACTTTGTCCCGCACATCAATAACCGGATCCCCGCTCGCATCCATCGTATCCGTCATCGCGTTCCCCAAGCTGTCTTAATGTGTGGACACTCTTCGCTTGGGTGGCTATATAGAGCGCTCCTGCGACTTATCGAAACTCTACACACTGGAAAGGTGGTGAAAATCCGTGCAGGTACAGGTTCGCGATAACAATGTCGATCAAGCGCTCCGTGCGCTGAAGTAGAAGCTGCAGCGTGAGGGCGTCTTTCGGGAGATGAAGCTTCGGCAGCATTTTGAGAAGCCTTCGGTCAAAAAGGCCCGTGAAAAGGCTGAGGCCGTGCGCC
>CALCPC010000214.1 GCA_937900975.1 uncultured Paracoccaceae bacterium | reverse complement strand
CAGATGCAGCGGGCGCTTTTCGCGCGTCTTTTGTTGCAGGACGCGCAGCTTGTCCTGTTGGATGAGCCCTTCACGGCCATCGATGCCAAAACGATGGCTGATTTGATCGGCGTCATTGGCCGTTGGCATGGGGAGGGCCGGACGGTGGTCGCCGTCTTGCACGATTACGAGACTGTTCGCGCGCATTTCCCGCACACGCTTATTCTCGCGCGAGAGCTTGTGGCGCATGGCCCGACCGACGCGGTGCTGACGGCCGAGAACCAATTTCGCGCGCGTCAAATGTGTGAGGCTTGCGCCGGGGCGCCCCATATCTGTGGGCGCGCCGACTGATGCTGTGGGAGGCCGTGTTTCAGCCCTTCGCCGATTTCGGCTTTATGCGGCGCGCGCTTTTGGGCTGTATCGCGATCTCTGTTGGGGCCACGCCGGTGGGCGTTTTTCTGATGTTGCGGCGGATGAGCCTAACGGGCGATGCCATGGCGCACGCCATCCTGCCTGGCGCTGCAATCGGGTATCTTGTCGCCGGTCTCTCGCTTGGCGCGATGACCATCGGTGGGTTGATCGCGGGCATGGCTGTCGCGCTTTTGTCGGGGTTTGTGACGCGGGTCACGGCGCTGCGAGAGGATGCCAGCCTGGCGGCGTTTTACCTGATCTCGCTGGCGCTTGGCGTGCTGATCGTGTCAACCCGCGGCAGCAACGTCGACTTGATGCACGTGCTCTTCGGCACCGTTCTGGCGCTGGACAATGCGGCGCTGATCTTGGTTTGCGCGATTGCCAGCATCTCGGTCCTGATCCTGGCGCTTTTGTTCCGCCTGCTCGTGCTTGAATGCGCGGATCCGCAGTTCTTGCGGTCCGTCAGCGGCCTAAGTGCCGTGACGCATTTCGCCTTTCTCGCGCTGGTCGTTCTGAATCTTGTTGGCGGGTTCCACGCGCTTGGCACGCTTATGGCCGTGGGCATCATGATCCTCCCAGCCGCCGCGGCGCGGTTCTGGATCGGGGGCATTGGCGGCATGATCGCGGTCGCCAGCGGTCTGGCGATTGCGTCAAGCTTTGTGGGATTGCTTTTGTCCTACCACTACAGCCTGCCCTCTGGGCCAGCGATTATTCTGGTGGCCGGTATGGCCTACACGCTCTCGCTGGTGTTCGGAACCGAGGGCAGCCTTCTTGCGCAGGCGTTGCCGCGCAGACGCTTCAACACCTGAAAGGAAACTGAATGACCTCCCGCAGAGCCGTTCTGACATCCGCAAGTGCGCTCCTCGCGCTTTCGCTGACGGCGCCGCTGCCCGCCACAGCGGCAGAGCCTTTGCGCGTCGTCGCCACTTTTTCGATCCTTGGCGACATGGTGGCGCGCATCGGTGGCACCCATATTAGTCTGACGACCCTGGTCGGTCCCGATGGCGACGCGCATGTTTATCAACCGACGCCCCAGGCCGCCGCTGCCGTCAGTGCCGCCGATGTTTTGGTCATGAACGGGTTGGAGTTCGAAGGGTGGCTTGAGCGTTTGTCCGAGGCGGTCGCCTTTGACGGGGCAACCGTGGTGGCAACACGCGGCATCGACCCGCTTGCCTTCGAAGAGGCCGATGCCCATGACGATCATGGCGACGAAGCGCACGGGCATGACGACCACGCGGGCTACGACGATCTTGGCGTGCATGACGATCACGCCGGCCACGACGATCATGGCGCGCATGACGACCATGCAGGGCATGACGACCATGCCGGGCACGATGACCATGCAGGGCACAAAGATCATGCGGGTGAGGCGCATGGCGGGCACGCCGGGCACGATCACGGGGCATTTGATCCCCATGCGTGGCAAAGCATCGCAAACGCCGTGATTTACGTCGACAACATCACCGCAGCCTTGGCCCAGGCCGCCCCCGACCACGCGGCCACATTCTACGCCAACCGCGCGGCCTATGTCGCAGAGCTTGAAGCCGCGGAGCAGGAGATCTCTGCGCTTATGGCCGGGCTTCCCGACGATCGGCGCACAGTTGTGACGTCCCATGACGCGTTTGGATACTTTGCCGCCGCTTATGGCCTCAGCTTCGAGGCGCCCCAGGGTTTAAGCACGGAGAGTGAGCCGTCGGCCGCCGATGTCGCCGCGATGATCTCGCAGATCCGCGATGAGGGCATCGCGGCGGTGTTTGTCGAGTCAATCACAGACAACCGGCTGCTCGAGCAAATTGCGCGCGAAACCGGGGCCGTCGTCGGTGGGACGCTGTATTCGGATTCGCTCTCCGGCCCCGATGGCCCCGCCCCAACCTACATCGACATGATGCAGCACAATGCCACCATCCTGTCCTCGGCTTTGGGTTCCTAACGGGGTAATGTCATCCGCTGACACCATGACCCGCAGCGCCGAGAGCCATCTTAGCGTTGCCCACTCAGCCGACGCGCTGTCCGCGCTGCGCGCGCCCGACTGCCCTGCCCTGCTCTGGCGGCGCCGGGCGGCACCGGCGTTCCAGCGGTGGATCGACGCC
>CALCPC010000213.1 GCA_937900975.1 uncultured Paracoccaceae bacterium | reverse complement strand
GGCCGATCCGGCGAAGCTCGGCTTGCGATAGGGTTTGGGCATAAACCCGCTGGACATAATCTGGCGCGTGGACGGCAGCCAAGGGTTGAAAACCCGCCGGCGCCGGCGCGATGTAGCCCCCTGAGGCGGGCAACACCCCGGCGCCGAGCAGCGCCGCGCGCAGATAGCCGTATTTCGACATCGGAAACCGGTGACCGGGCTTTAGCGGCGCCATGTAATCGCTGTGATAAACGATGGGCAGCGTCACGGGCGCAGCCGCGCGTCGATAACGCCGGCGGCGGCTTCGGTCAGCGCGGCAAGCCGGGTTTCCAATGCCGCCAGGCTTTGGCTTTGCGTCGCGCGGGTCAGCGTTTCGGCAAGCCCCGTTCCGATTGCACCGGGTTTCATCGGCCCCTCATGCGCGACGCGGACGATGTGCTGCACCGCCGAAAGCAGGTCATGGCACCGCCCTAACGCCCCGGCACCGTCGACCGACAACCACCCCGCCGCGCGCAACTGCCCAAGGGTGGCGCGCGGCGACACCGGCGCCGCCAGGCCCGTCGCCAGCGCCCCGGCCTGGAGGCACAGATCAATGTCAAGAAGCCCCCCCGGCCCCGCCTTGACGTCCCAGACGTCCCGCCTTGGGCGCGCGGCGTCGAGCCGCGTGCGCATCTCGGCCAGGTCGCGCAGTATGTCGGGCGCGCCTTGGCGTTGGGCCAAGGCCACCGCGATGGCGGCTGTCAGGCGCTCTGCCAGATCGGGCGGGCCCGCGACGACCCGCGCGCGGGTCAGCGCCAAATGCTCCCACGTCCAGGCGTCCTCCCGCTGATAGCGCGCAAAAGCGGCCAGCGAGGTCGCGACCGGCCCCTGCCGACCCGAAGGACGCAACCGCATATCGACGGCGTAAAGCTCACCCTCCGCCGTGGGCGCGGTCAGCGCAGCGATCACCGCCTTGCTTAAACGCGCGTAATAGCTGGGCACCGGCAGCGCCTTTGGCCCGTCCGAAACCCCGTCGCGCGGAGCATCGTAGACCATGATGAGATCGAGGTCCGAGGCCCCCGTCATCTCTCGGCTGCCAAGCCGGCCGAGCGCCACGACCGCCAGGCCCGCGCCGGGCGGCGGCCCAAACCGACGCTCAAAATCCGCGATTGTCGCGGGCAAAAGCGCCGCTAGGCTGACCTCTGCGATGTCGGAATAGACGCCCCCCGCCTCATCGGGCGTTGCCAAACCTTGCAAAAGCTGGACACCGATCTGGAACTGGCGCTCATGCACCCAAACGCGCACGCGGTCGAGTACCCGCTCAAAATCCGAGATGCCGGCAAGATCGGCG
>CALCPC010000212.1 GCA_937900975.1 uncultured Paracoccaceae bacterium | reverse complement strand
GGTGGAGCATCGTTAACGGACAGCGCGCCGCAGCGGGCCCACAGCCCCAGCAGTGCTTTTCAGGAGAGCATCGTATGCGTGTCTTGATCGTTCAGGACAACCGAGACCTCGGGACCTTTTGGACCCGCTTTCTGCGGCGCCAAGGCGTTGACGCCCGCCTTGTGGGGTCGGAAGAGGACGCGCTCGACGCTTTGGAGCGCGGCGGATTCGACGCGCAGATCCTAGAACCAGTCATGACCGGCTGTTCGGGCCTGTGCGAGGCCGAAGTCGCGGCGTTGCGCTATCCAGACATGCCGGTGATCGCGGTGACGAAATCCTCTTTTTTCGCCGACGGTTCGATCTTTTCCCTGATCCCCAACGCGCGCGGCTTCCTCCGCGCGCCGGTCGATCCCGCGGATCTTGTCGCCTATCTCGATCATATCGTGCCGGCCGGCGATCTGGTCGCCCGCGCCGACTTGGCGGCGCACGGCTCCTGAGGTCTTTCGGCCGTCCCCGCGGAGGTGGAAGGGCCTAGGCCGCCGACAAAGCCTCACGTCCATGCGGCTCTGACCAGTTGAGATCGGGGCCGCGGCTGATGATCCGCTTTGGGTTCACCGTTTCGTGGCTGTAGTAATAGTGGCGGCGGATATGGTCGAAATGGACCGTCTCGGCGACGCCAGGCCATTGATAAAGCTCCCGCGCATAGGCCCAAAGGTTTGGAAAATCGATCAGCCGGTTGCGGTCACACTTAAAGTGGCCGACATAAACGGGGTCAAAGCGGAAAAGCGTCGTCACCAGCCGCCAATCCGCCTCCGTCACGCGTTGGCCGACCAGATAGCGCTGCGTTTCCAGGTGCGGCTCCAACCAATCGAGTGTCGCAAACACGTCCGCCACGGCGCTGTCATACGCCGACTGGCTGCCCGCAAACCCCGCACGATAGACGCCGTTGTTGAGCGTCCGGTAAACGCGCTCGTTCACGCTCGCGATCTGGTCCTGCAATGGCTCGGGCCAGAAATCCTGCGTGTCGCCGGTGATCCCGTCAAAGGCCCGGTTGAACATACGGATGATCTCGGCGCTTTCGTTTGAGACGATAGTGCCCTCGGCCTTGTCCCATAGGATCGGCACCGTCACGCGCCCGGTCATATCCGGCAGGGCACGGGTGTAGATCTGGTGCGCGAAGGCGCAGCCAAAAAGCGTGTCGCCCGTGGCGCCCGGGGCGTCGGTGGCAAAGCTCCACCCCTTATCCAGCATGTCGGGGTGGACCACATCGACGCTGATATGCGGGCCAAGACCCTTGAGCGCGCGAAAGATCAGCGTCCGGTGCGCCCAAGGACAGGCATAGGAGACATAGAGGTGATAGCGCCCGCTTTCGGCCGCAAACCCGCCCCGCCCGCTGGGCCCCGGCGCGCCGTCGGCCGTGATCCAGTTGCGAAACGACG